>JAYPYN010000055.1:4383-8960 GCA_038154605.1 Balneolaceae bacterium | reverse complement strand
AACCGCATCATTCTATTACTGGTATTTTCTTGGCTCAATAATAATTTACCTTTTAATTGAGATTTAGCTTCGAAAAATTCTTTTTCTGGAATAATTTCCATTCTAATTTTATCTAATTCTGCCACAACCAATTCATGAACATGTTCTACGTATTCTTTATCGGTTCCAACATAAACGCCCCATACACCCGAATCGGAATAAGATTGATTAAAAGATTGTATGGAATAACAATATCCATATTTCTCTCGCACATTTTGGTGTAATCGTGAACTCATCCCTCCCCCTAATACCGTATTTGCCAATAATAAAAGATATTTATCGTTATGATCGAAATATAAACCTCGACGACCAAGAATATAATGGGTTTGTTCTATAGGCTTAGTTAACAAAAGCTTATCAGAATGCATTTCTTCCAATGGTTGATCTTCATTAGTTGTTGATGCAGCCGATTTATCCTCGAAGTAGTTAGAAACTAGCTCCACCACTTCTTTATGATTTACATTTCCAGCCACTGCAACTAGCAAATTATCTGGCCGATATCGATCTAACATATAATCATATAAATTCTCCCTTGTGAATGCAGAAACAGTATCTTCAAACCCAAGAATTGGTCGGCCTAACGCATGGTTTTGGAACATTTTTGTAGTAAAAGCTTCGAACAGGTAATCATCAGGAGAATCTCGATACATTTTCATTTCTTCGATGACTACTTTTTTCTCTTTTTCAATTTCTTCTTCAGGGAAAGAAGGATTTAATACCATATCAGAAAGTACATCTAGAGCACGACTCAACTGTTCATCTACACAACGTGCATAGTAACAGGTGTATTCGCTAGATGTAAACGCATTTAGATATCCACCAACTGATTCCATACTTTGGGCAATTTCAAATGCCGTTCTTTTTTTAGTGCCTTTAAATAGCATATGCTCTAAAAAATGAGTAACTCCAGCGAGTTCATTCTTTTCATTTCTAGATCCAGTTTTTACCCAAATACCTACAGAAATACTCTTTACACTATCAATGCGTTCAGTAACAATTCGCAAACCATTCGGTAATGTTGTTTTTGTTACATATTCAACTTCTTTCGCAGTTTCCATTCAAAATTAATACAGGTTAAATCTTCTATTTTCGAAGAATTAAATATACGAGGTTTAGATTGGATAAACACCGTCATAGAAATGAAATTCAAAGTTTGATTTTTTGTTACATTTTGTTGTTTAAAAAATTGATTTCTAATTATGATATTGAATCTCCACTTTTATACGACTATACTTTCTTTTTTTGAAATAAATAACAACATAAGATTAGCATCATCACATAATGCATAGATGTTTATTTGAAACTAAGTATCTTTGGAAAATTTAAAATTCTGTATGAATACAGCTATTGAGTTAGAAAAAGCGAATCATTTTCAGGTATATAATCGATTTCCTGTTGTATTAGATAAAGGCCTAGGCGCCCGAGTGTGGGATATAAATGGTAAAGAATACATTGATCTTCTTTCCGGGATTGCAGTTAATAATTTAGGCCATTCTCACCCAGCCATTGTACAGGCAATTAAGGAGCAATCAGAAAAAATCCTACATACCTCCAATTTTTACTATACCGAAGCGCAGAGTGAATTTATAAGTAGACTTGCTTATTTAAGTGGTCTTGATAGAGTTTTTCTATGTAATTCTGGATTAGAAGCTATGGAGGCTTCGATTAAACTTGCTAGAGCATGGGGGCATGCAAATAATAAATGCGGATCTATTATCTCTCTTGAAAACGGTTTTCATGGTCGCTCACTAGCTGGCGTAACTTTAAGTAAACCTTTTTATCAAAACGGATTTTCACCGTTGCCTCAGGGATTCGAACAATCTCCATTCAATGATTTTGAGGCCTTATTACAAAAAATTGATGACCAAACCATTGCTATCGCATTTGAGCTCATTCAAGGAAATAGTGGTATAAATATTGCCAATAGTGATTTTGTAAAAAATGTTCGAGAATTGTGTACCGAAAAAAATATTTTACTCATCATTGATGAGGTACAAACAGGTGTAGCTAGAACGGGAAAATTTTGGTGTTATGAGCATTATGGAATTAAACCAGATATTGTTGCCTCTGCGAAAGCATTAGCAGGAGGTATTCCAATTGGAGCAATTATGGCTAAAGAAGAAATTGCTACAACGCTTGATTTTGGACAACATGGTACAACTTTTGGTGGAAACCCATTTGCTTGCGCCGTTGGAAATGCTTGTTTAAAAACCATAGAAATGCATAATTTTACAGAACAGGCTTCCGAAAAAGGGAATTACATGATGAAACGCATTCGCGAAAAAACTGCACATAATAAACATGTAGTAGATGTGCGTGGGATGGGGCTTATGATAGGAGTTGAACTTAATGTGCCAGGGCGACCTGTAGTAGAAAAGATGTTTCAACAGGGTGTATTAAGTAATGCCGCAGGTGGCAATGTGCTTAGAATTGTACCACCACTTGTTATCACTCAAGAAGAAATTGATAGTTCGATTGAAATATTAGCTTCTTCGATTTAAAAAATTGAGTTGGTATTCTATTTAATATTCTAATTAAAAATAGCTTTTGTGGCAGAAATAATCTGTAAAAACTGTGAATCTGTAATTTGAAAATGAAAAGTGGCCCTAATCGTTTTAGGTCCAAAAGGGATCATATATATTCCTCTTTTCTCTAAAAGTTCTACTGCTTCCTCTGCATCACCATCATTCACATCAAACATTACAATATTTGATTCTATGGCATCCAAATTAATTTCCAACTTCGCACATTGAGCTACTGTATCCGCGAAGATTTTTGCTTTTTTATGATCTTCTTCCATCAAAGGCCAATGATTTTCCACTGCATAATCTGCTGCAGCTGCCAGCAAACCCACTTGCCGCATTCCTCCACCCCACATTTTTCTGAATCTTCGTGCTTGGGCAATATGTTCTTTTGATGATAGTAACATCGAGCCAATTGGCGCACCTAATCCTTTACTAAAACATACAGAAATAGTATCTGCTATTTGGCTAAAAAAGGCTGGCTCAATGTTCGTAGTAGTTATAGCATTCCAAATTCTTGCTCCATCAATATGAATTAATAATTGTTGAGAGTCAGCAAAATCTTTTAATTCAATTAATTCTTCTCTGGTGTAACATGCTCCTCCACCTTTATTGGTTGTATTTTCAAGACATAATACCGTAGTTTTTGCCTCCCAATCATATACTCCACGCTTTCGATTAATAAGCATATTTGAACTTAATTTCCCATTTACTCCAGATATAATCTGAAATTGTACCCCTGACAGAAACGCCGCACCCCCTGTTTCATAATTATAAATATGTCCGTTTTTATCAATTAAAATTTCATCTCCTGGTTGCGTTAATACCTTTAATGCCAATTGGTTACTCATTACACCACTTGGCACAAATAACCCAGATTCCATTCCAAAGATATCGGCAATTTTTTTTTGAAAAGTATTCACTGTTTTATCTTCTCCTAATACATCATCCCCAACATTGGCGTTAGACATAGCCTCCAACATTTTTGGTGTAGGAACAGTAACAGTGTCGCTTCGTAAATCTATCATAAATTTAATTATGTGTTATCTAAAAATATTAATATATGCATTTCAAAATGGTCTAGCTTATTCTCATTTTATAGATTGTAAATATGCTAAAAAAACAATCTCTCTTTTGGAACTGATAAATGAGGAATTAGATTAGTTAAAATAACTACTAGATTTTCATTTTAATATTATTGTGCACCTAAAGTTCATCCCCTAAATGCTAAAAATTTGAAAGCTAAATCGTACGATATAATTATTGCAGGGGCAGGACTTTCAGGCTTAAGTCTAGCTTGGAATTTAGCTATTTCTGGATATACGGGGAAAGTACTTCTTATCGACAAATCTTTTGCTCCATTGAATAATAAAACATGGTGTTTTTGGACAAAGAGTCGACCATATTTTCAAGATATAATCTACAAAAAATGGAGAAAAACATTTTTTTCATCGATAGATTATAAGGGATTTCATTACATGAATAACCATTCTTATTACTGTATAAGAGAGAATGAATTCAAAGAATTTATACTTACAGAATTAAAAAAGTTCTCAAACTTTGAGCTACTTGAAGAAGCAATTCTAGATATCACAGGTAACTCAAAAAAAGGGGCATTAGTTACAAAAGAAAGCAAAACTTATGTTGCTGATCATATTTTTCAAAGCATTATTAAACCAGAATCATCCAAAAAAAGAAATTTAAAATATCCTTTAATTCAACATTTTTATGGAATAGAAATAAATACTAAAGCTGGTGCTTTTGATCCCGAAACATTCACTATAATGGACGTTGATGAGTCTTACGATGATGGATTCGCATTTATGTATGTGCTCCCTTATAGCGATGATCTAGCCTTAGTTGAATACACTATTTTTTCTGATACCCCACTAAAGAAAAAATTTTATAAAGCTAAAATAAAAGAGTATTTACGCAATAAATTTGGTTTTGATAGAGAAGATTACAACATAATACGTAAAGAATTTGGAAAAATACCCATGGACGATAGGGTCTATG
>JAYPYN010000055.1:1940-4373 GCA_038154605.1 Balneolaceae bacterium | reverse complement strand
GTCTATGAGCCTAATTTACACCCAAACGTATATAACATAGGCTTGGTTGGTGGTTTTAGTAAACCAAGTACGGGTTACACGTTTTTAAGAACTCAAAAATTTTCAGAAAACATTGTTAGCAAAATTATTAATAACCAGAAATTAGAATTCACGGATCCATCAAAGGCTAAATATCGCTATTACGACAAGTTACTTTTACACGTTCTATCTAAGTCAACTACAGATTCAAGACGTATTTTCATGCATCTTTTTAAGAAAAATAAAATTGATCATATTTTTAACTTTCTAAATGAAGAAACTTCAATACTAGAAGATGTAAAAATAATGAGCAGTGTTCCTTACCTCCCCTTTTTAAAAGCTTTAGCAAAAAATATAGTATAGACCTCTTTGTTGGATAGTAGTTTTGCAGATTTTATTTGTTTGGAATACAATCACACTACTTAGTTAGAACCGTTAGTTCACCAAAGAATCAAAGGTATAGAAACTGGGATAATAATGCCGTTACAGCTGTTTCTGTTCTAAGTCGGTTTTCCCCTAATGAAATGAGTGAACCACCAGCTTGCTGTACAAGATTTACTTCGTTATCAGAAAATCCACCTTCTGGGCCTACTAGCAATAATTTTTCTGATTTATCAGAAAATACAGGTTTTTCTTTATCCACTTTTTCGTGAGCCATAATCATATCATGATCGGCAAACTCAAAAAGTACACTCTTCAAATCTGGTTTTGATATTAAATTAGGCATCCACCATCTTCCTGATTGTTTAAACGCACTTTGTACAATTGCTTCTATTCGATCTTCCTTTATTCGTGTACGCTCAGAATGTTCGGCATTAAATAAACAGATCGTTGTTGCACCTAACTCAACGGCTTTTTCAATAGCAAATTCAAATCTATCCCTGATTTTTATAACGCCAATTGCTAGTACTAGTGATGTTTCCGGTTTGATCTGCTCTTCTAGTGAACTAATTGTTAATTTTATATTATTCTTTTGGATATGTAGTATTTCTGCTATAGCCTTACATCCTTTCCCATTTGCCAAGAAAATACGGTCTCCCTCTTGCTTTCTTAGCACTTTTGAGGCGTGCCTAGCTTCTTGCCCTTTTATTTCAATTTCTGTGCTTTTATGCAAATTAGGTTCATCAACAAAAAAATGATTATCCAAAACTAGAGGTGTTTTTTTTAGGGATATATGCTCCAGGTTTAAACTGTACTACACCAGTTTCAATTAAAATCTCAACATAAGGTTTACATAATTGGCATTTTGTACTACATATTTCATTATTCTGTAGTTCTATAATATGTTCGATGTTATTTTGCGTAACATATTCTTTTATATCAACAAAATCGATGTTATGGCAGATACATCTATGAACTAAAAATGCACTCATACTTGTTGAAAATGCTTTCCTAGTTTCAAACCTTGGCCTTGATAATTGCTATCGATATCGGTTCCATAAATAAACTCTGGAACTTCAGTATTTGGCTCAAACTGCATACTAAATAACGTTTGTCCGTCTTCGATCATAAAGGGTACATCATGAGACCGAACCTCAAGTACAGCACGGGCTCCCTTATCATCTATTGAGCCTCCAAAACCAGAATCAAAAAAACCTGCATAGTGTGTTCTCAACTCCCCAGAACCCGTATCGTAGGCCATCATTTCGCATGCCAAATTCGGTGGAACTCTAATTCGTTCTTTTGATGCAAATATATAAAAAGCTTCTGGTTCTAGAATTACTTTGGAGTCATCCGTCGCATAAATTGGTTCCCAAAATTCATCCACTGGATAAAATCCTATATGTTTAAAATCGATATAATTAACATGCTTTTTAGCTTTATATCCTATGATTTTTTCCTTTTCCCCTTTCAATTGAACACTCATAAAAAGTCCTTTATTCACTTTAATTTGCTCCATTGAAATAGGCTGTATGTTTTCATCAAACAATAAAGGATCGGTATCATGAATTCGTAGTAAATCTTGATCAGAAACTACTTCGAAGCCATGGCGAATCCGAAGTTGATTTAACCGTTGCCCTGTCTGAACTTTTATGGAAAATGATTTTGGTACTACTTCAAGGTATAAGTTGCCTTGATAGCCTGCATTTATCTCCTCAAACCGATGGGAGAAATCTGTGATAACACGTGTGAATATATCTAATCTACCTGTTGAACTTTTTGGGTTTGCCTTAGCCGTAAGATTCTCTATAGAATGGAGTTGTACTTCTTGCTCGTTTAATATTCCGTTTTTTTGCCCTTGGTGTTGTATAGAATAATGTGCTTTTGGAAGATTCAGTTTTTCAAGCAAAGGTATGATGTACACACAATTTTCTTCCAAAACTGCTCCTTCCTTGAGTGAAAAAGAGTATTGTTCTAATTTTTCAAGTTTTTGTTCAACGGTCTCGTTTTCTGGCAAGAAACTACATCTAACTC
>JAYPYN010000055.1:0-1930 GCA_038154605.1 Balneolaceae bacterium | reverse complement strand
GCCGTAAGTCAAGTGAATTTGGTTGAAACTGATCGTCTTTGATGGGATAATCAACGTGGGAATCCAAAATTCCTAAATTACGTAAGATTTTTAATTTTTGAACAGGTAGCACCCCTTTTGTGCGAAGATGAACGGATTTTGAAGTTTCAGGCATAAAAATTTATTTTCGAGAAGATACTAAGGTGTTCACTTTTCACAAATCTAAAAAGATATGTTTTTGTTATACACCATTAGAAAATTAAATGTGATTATACATCGATTAATAGTTGATGACAATAGATTTAATAAGTCTAAAATAGGCAAACATCGCCTATATAGTTTAATAAATGAGAGATAATTACGAATTAAGTTCTATCATTTCATGTATTTTGTTCCATTCGGATTGAGTCACTTTTGTGATCGAATAGCGCCCTAAACGAAAAAGTTCCATATGCTCAAGTTCTGGGGTATCCATTAATGTATACCGGCTTAATGGTTCAATTAATTTGGCTACAAATTTCATATCTACATTTATCCATCTAGGGTTTTCTTCTGAACTTTTAGGATCAAAATATTTTGATTCAGGATCAAATTGTAGCGCATCAGGATAGGGCTCCGAGATCACCTCCATTATACCAACAATAGCTGGAGGTTTTTGATTTGAGTGATAGAAAAAAACGCCATCACCTGGTTTCATTCCATCTCGCATGTAATTTCTTGCCCCGTAATTTCTAACTCCATCCCAAGGAGTTTTACCATCTTTCTCCATCTCATCGATAGAATAGTTGTCTGGCTCCGACTTACATAACCAATAGTTTGGCATAATTAATTACTCCTATTTTTTGTATTGATTTACATACCACATCACTGTTTCTTCTAGCATAGAGTCAAAATCAGGATTTGGAGTCCAATTAAGTTCGTTTTTTATTTTTGAAGCGTCAATGGCGTAACGGAAATCATGCCCCAAACGATCCGTAACAAAAGTGATTAAATTTTTATAATCTCCTTGAGGACCTTTTCCTACCTTAAGGTTAAGAATTTCGCAGATTTTATATACTAAATCTAGATTCTTCCACTCATTATTTCCTCCAATATTGTAGGTTTCGCCAGATATACCCGCCAAAAACACTGTTTCTATCGCAGAACAATGGTCTTTAACAAATAACCAATCCCTGATATTTTCTCCTTTACCATAAATTGGAATTGCATCCCCTGATACCGCTTTTCGAATAACAGTAGGAATCAGTTTTTCGTTATGTTGATGCGGTCCATAATTATTAGAACAATTTGTAGTAACAACATTCATCCCATAGGTTTGGAAATACGATCTCACAATCATATCACTAGCAGCTTTTGAGGCAGAATACGGTGAATTTGGCGCATAAGGTGTGGTTTCGGTAAAATACCCGTCGTCTTCTAATTCTCCATAAACTTCATCCGTAGAAACATGCAAAAACCGATTGTTTTGCCACCATTGTTTATCCTCTTGCCAAAGTTGCCTACATTCTTCAAGTAGATTAAACGTTCCAACTATATTGGATTGAATGAATGGTTCTGGCCCAGTTATTGAATTATCCACATGAGATTCTGCCGCTAAATGAATTACTCCATCCGGTTTAAAAGATTTAACAATGTCTTTAACCGCATTACGATCTACAAGATCAACTTTTTTAAAATGATAACGCTCGGAGTCTTTAATGGGATTCAAATAGCTTCGATCCGAGGCATATGTTAACTTATCTAAGTTAAAAATATACCAATCTTTGTATTTGCTAAATAAGTGAAGGATTAAATTAGAGCCAATAAACCCAGCTCCCCCTGTAATAATAATTTTCATTTAAAATAAGTCTTTTTCGGTAAGTGATTCTAATAATGGATGTGTTCTGTCTTTTTGAGATAAAATTGGACGATCAATTCCCCAATTAATTCTAATCTGTGGATCATCCCAACG
>JAYPYN010000054.1:12051-13728 GCA_038154605.1 Balneolaceae bacterium | reverse complement strand
TGGTCACCTTTTTTTAGAACTTGGATGCTTACAGGAAAATATCCGGCAATCCTTAAGGATGAAACGGTAGGAACTCATGCAACTGAACTTTTTAATGATGCAAACCGGATGTTAGATGATATCATCAAACATAAAAAGTTAACTGCTAAAGCGGTATTCGGTCTTTTTCCAGCATATTCATTTCGAGAAGATGTATCAATTTTTGAAGATGAATCGAAAAATAAGCACATAACAACCTTCCATTTTTTGAGGCAACAGGTACAAAAACGCTCAAATCAACCCAATGTATGTTTATCCGATTTCATAGCTCCAAAGGATTCAGGGATGGATGATTACCTTGGATTATTCGCTGTAACGGCTGGGCTTGGTATCGAGACGATGCTTCAAGAGTTTGAAGCAGATCATGATGATTATAGTTCTATAATGGTAAAAGCTATAGCAGATCGATTAGCAGAAGCACATGCAGAGTATTTACATTATAAAATTAGAACTGAGTTTTGGGGCTATTCTAACGAACAATTTGATAATGACGCTTTTATTGCCGAAAAATACAATGGAATACGACCTGCACCGGGCTATCCCGCCTGTCCAGATCATACCGAAAAGAAAACGCTGTTTAGAGTGCTTGATGTGAAAAATAAGATTGGAATTTCACTCACAGAATCTTGTGCTATGTATCCAGCGAGTTCAGTAAGTGGATTTTATTTTTCGAATCCTAATTGTAGATATTTTAATGTAGGAAAGTTAAAAAAGGATCAAATGGAAGAGTATTCGAAACGTAAATGTCAATCAATTGAAGAAACCGAGAAATGGTTAGCACCAAATTTAGCGTATATCAAGTAGCAAATTTTCAATTATCAATTATTCAATTATCAATTAAGAATTATTCAATTACGGATGGATAAATTGAGAAGTGGAAGTAAGTTGTGGATTATGCGAAAATAAATTCTGGATTGCAGAAAGGAATATAGAATCAACAAAAAATGAAAGTAACCGATTATTTTACACAAGCTAATGGTGATACGCTATTCACCTTTGAGGTATTACCACCCCTAAAAGGGCAAAATATTAGAACATTGTTTGATCACATGGATCCTTTAATGGAATTTAAGCCCCCTTTTATAGATGTTACCTACCATAGGGAAGAGTATTCCTACAAACAGCATACTAATGGTTTACTTGAACGCAAAACTGTTCGAAAAAGACCGGGTACGGTTGGGATGTGTGCGGCCATACAAAATCATTACAAAGTAGATGCAGTACCACATATTATTTGCGGAGGTTTTAGCAAAGAAGAAACAGAAAATGCGCTTATAGATCTAAATTTTCTTGGAATTGATAATGTACTAGTGCTACAAGGAGATGTGCGAAAACCCGATCGCGATTTTATACCAGAACGTGATGGTCATAGATATGCTTCAGAACTACTTGGTCAAGTAATTGATATGAATAATGGCATGTATTTGGATGATGAAATTGAAAATGCAACCGCCTCCAATTTTTGTATAGGAGTAGCAGGATATCCCGAAAAACATGTAACTGCTCCAAATTTGGAGACCGATCTTAGATATCTAAAAAATAAAGTGGAGGGTGGAGCAGATTATATAGTCACTCAAATGTTTTTTGATAATCAGAAATATTTTGAATGATTTCATTTATTGTTCCATTAATTACTCC
>JAYPYN010000054.1:3378-12041 GCA_038154605.1 Balneolaceae bacterium | reverse complement strand
CAGGGATGTAGGAATCGACATTCCGATTGTACCTGGTTTAAAACCTATTACAACAAAAAAACAAGTTACTTTGCTTCCCAAGCTTTTTCATATCGACATCCCAGAAGAGCTAAGTATTGAATTAGAGTATTGCAACGATAACGATGCAGCAAGGCAAATTGGAATTGAATGGGCGATCCAGCAATCGAAAGAGTTGATCAAATTTGGAGTCCCCACCTTACATTACTATTCGATGGGGAAATCAATTTCGGTGTTCGAGATTGCTAAAGCAGTTTTCTAGAAAACTCCGCGACAATTTTCTGTTAATGAAACCGTAATTCTATCTACTTCGGTAGCACCTGTTGGTATTTCGCTTTCATCGAGCCCAGGATAGTTCAAAGCTATTTTCCATTTTTCTATTGTTTGCGTAAAAAAGGCTGAGGCATTAGAATCGGTTTCATACACCACAATATCATAGTTTTCGAGGGCATCACCCCCAAATCGAGTGATTACTTGCCATTCTCCATTTCTTTTGTAAGAAGTGTTTGTATGATCTGATTGAGGGTAAAACCGTTCATCAGAGGGTACTAATACAACCCAAATATCTTTTTCATGGTTTTCGGGATATACGCCCATTGTTAAAGTTCTACATTCCACTGCATCTCCCATTATTGGCGAAATTACTTGAACATTTTTGATGGGATAAATTACCTCTTTTATACTAGCTATTTCTATTTGTTCGATTTGTGCCTGTGGATTTACAGCGCCGAATGAATATCCTCCGTAAATGATAAGAATGATACCCAAAATTCCAAGAGGAATACGGACCTTTGTAGAAGTAAAATCAAGTATGCCAATGATTGTAAACAATGCACCAAAAATAATTAAAATAAGTTCAATTGTCATTTTGTTCCTTTTATACCCTTATAATTTAAATTTTCTCAATTTAACTACTCGAAGATACCAAGTAAAGGTTGATTTAAAATGTTTTAAAAAATTTGAACAACAAATAGTATTACTCATAATAAATAGTGCCTAAGATGATATAAAGAGTTCTTAAAATGGCATTAAAAGTCACGGTAGATCTCTATGAATTATGAATAGTGAAATAACAGGCAATACCTTCGTTCAAATCCATTCTTGATTTGACTCGTCTATGGTTTTTATTGTTATATTATTACCTGTGTGTTTTGTCCCAATTGGTTCCACTAGCATAACCCAGCATTCTTTATTTGCAATAGGGAGGTGATCCGTTCCTTTGGGCACAATATGGATATCTCCTTCACTTAAGTGAACGGTTTTATCTCTGTATCTAATTTCCAGTTTTCCTTTTACAATGAAAAATAATTCATCTTCATTTTCATGATTATGCCATAGAAATTCGCCTTTCAGTTTTGCAATTTTTATAAGCTGTCCATTGAACTCGCCAAGAACTTTTGGTGTCCAATATTCATTAAAAAGTTCGAATTTTTGTTTTAGACTAATTGAATACATTATTCTTGCTATATGTAGATCATGTCTTTTATTTATAACTAACGGAATATTCACTTAATCGTTTACAATTTCAAAATTTATAAATCAATCTAAATTATACACAGACCGAACTTGTTCATAGTTTGTGTAGTCTATTACTTTTCCTTTTAACATTAATGAAGGAGGTATAGCGATAACCCGTATTGTATCACCATCAAAGATGCCTTCATTAGCTTCATTGTTATCCTTAACTTCGCCTTCTATAATCAAATCAAAGTTATCAATATCAAATCCATATCTAAGTACAACCACATCGTTTTCAAAAGGTGTTGATAAAGGTAAAGCCAACCATGATGTATTTCCTTTAAAGCGTATATAAGCCAAAACTACACCTTCATCTACTGTGGATTCGTCAAGTATATCCCAAGAGTAAGAGGCGATTGAGACAAATTCATCAACAGCCGCAAAATCAACATCCGAATCGATTTCGAATGTTCCATTGTATATTTCAACTTGTCCATCTAGGCCATCCTCTCCTGCAGGTCCAACGGAACCTTCTTGAAAAACACACGATGTGATTAAGTATGCTATTAAAATTGGTGTAATTAATTTATAAATATTCATTTGTTCTCCTTATTAGTATAAAATCCTTAATTAGTAAAATCTATGATGTAATCTAAAGTTTGTATCACATGATCTGATTAGGCAATTGATGCGATACAATTTCGATTTATTGGTTAAAACGGTAAAGTGTTTTTCGCATGGTATATTTTCCCTAAATTAATGCTTAATAATTTATATATGTTTTTAGAAAGGAAAGAGTCTTGAATAAAGTTTTGATGGATATACTTGGGCTCTCCACTAGTCCAAGTAGTGGGGGCGCATATGCTTTAATTTTAACCGAAGTTAATGGATCGAGGAGACTACCTATCATTATTGGGTCATTTGAAGCACAAGCTATTGCTTTAGAATTAGAAAACATAAAACCTCCACGCCCAATGACTCATGATTTACTTAAAAATCTTGTTCAAGGCTTGGAAGCAGTTGTGAGTTACATATTTATAAATAATTTATCAGAGGGTACTTTTTACTCAAAAATAGTTTTAGAACATAGAAACGAAGTTCTAGAGATAGATGCTAGACCAAGTGTTGCCATAGCTCTAGCAGTAAGATTTGGTTAAAAGATTTATGTAAATGAAAAAATACTAAAAGATGCAGGTATCCGATCTGACCAAGAACCTACAACTAAGAAACCTACTAAAAATAAAGCAGCTAAAGATATATCTGTTGAAATTGAAATTTCAAAATTAGAACAATTGGAAATAGACCTACACACCGCAATTGAAACTGAAAATTATGAAAAAGCTGCTAAATTGAGAGATCAAATATCAAAACTTAAGGGATAATTAGTGGATAACGATCATTGTTCATTTTCTCAACTACCATTTTCTCGCTTATTCCAAACCTATATTCAGGACTATTCTAACGTAAAAGATTTTTTTGTAGCCAATCCATTTTCCGATACAGAAATACAAAAAAGAATCTCTAGAATTCCTAAATCAAGAAATCGTAAGGAAGTAATTACAGCCCTCAAAAGTTATCATAGAGAATTAGGAATTTCGGAGTTACAACAACAACAGCTAGAAAAGTTCTCTAATCCTGATACATTAGCGATGGTAACGGGGCAGCAGTTAGGTATATACGGTGGCCCACTTTACACTGTTTTTAAAACGATAACTGCAATTTTATTAGCAAAAAAATGGGAAAAAAAATTAAATGTACCAGTTATTCCTGTTTTTTGGCTAGCAGATGAGGATCATGATTTTGAAGAAATAACATCTGTTGGAATTCCTAGTTACATGGGTAAGCAAGGAATAAAGTTAAGAGAACAAGGAAGTAATAAACCAGTTTCAGAAGAATTGATTACTCCTACATTTGATCTATTAAATGAAGAACTAAAAAGTGCAATACAAGAAACTGATTTTTCTGAGGCTTTATGGAAAATGCTTCATAAATGTTATGTAAAAGGAAATAGCCATGCCGCTTCTTTTGCACAACTTCTTAGTTCTTGGTTTTCAAAAGCTGGTTTACTTATTGTTGGTAGTAACCATAAAGAAATTAAATCTTTATTAAAAAAAACATTTTCTACATCTGTTAACAAAGTTGATACGGCAAATAAAGTATTAGAAGATCAAAGTATTTTAGTTGAAAAACTATTCCATCGACAAGTTGTTGTGGGTGATACAAATTTGTTTATGCTTGGAGAAAATGGTCGCTCGAAATTTCATTTGGATAAATCTAACTGGGTAGTTGATGAGAGATTTTATACCAAAGATCAGCTTCTATCATTGATTAATTCGAATCCTGAAAGATTCTCGCCAAATGTATTTTTAAGACCTATTCTACAAGATGTTTTATTGCCTACCATAGGTTATGTAGCTGGGCCAGGTGAAATAGCATATTATGCACAAATGAAGCCCTATTACGAGCAATTTGAAATGGAAATGCCAGTAATTTTTCCAAGACTTAGTGCAACATTGTTAGAATCTAATGTGGCACGAATTATGCAAAAGTTACCTTTCGAAATGTGTAGCTATAATCTTCGAATTGAAGACTTAGAATCGAAATATGTAGCAATGAATAGTGATTTAGAAATTGACAATATTTTTAATAAATGGATAGAGAATTTGCAAACAGTTTCAAAAGATCCAATTTCCAAAATAAATGGAGTTGATACTTCATTAAAAGGGGTAAGCGGTAAATTAATGTCTGGGTTAGAAACGGATATCAATAAATTAAGAGGCAGAGTTTTTAAATCATTAAAGCAACAAGAAGATACTCAATTGAAAAGAATAGCCCGAGTAAAGGAACATGTTTTTCCAGACGGTTTACAAGAAAGAGCGATAAGTCCGATTTATTTTATGAATAAATATGGATTAGATATTTGGGACAAATTTTTAAATATTTTTAACGAAAGTGAATTTGATTTATCTAAACATCATGTCATTAAGTTGTAATGTTGTCTATTAAAGAACAAAAAAATAAGCTTAGATCAGAAATTAAAAATATAAGGGATAAGACATCTATCATTGACTATCAAAAAAAAAATGATAGCATAAAAAAATCATTAATTTCTTTTGTTGGACAACAAAATGTTGATTTTATTCACTCTTATTTGTCTATGAATCATAAGTTTGAAGTGGATACAATTCCAATTATAAATCGATTATTTGGCCTTAATAAAAAGGTAGCAGTTCCAATTATGGTAGGAAATGCATTAGAGCATAGTCAGATATTTTCACTAAATGATCTACAAACAAATTCATGGGGTGTATTAGAACCAGTGGTAACTTACAGGATAGATATTGATAGCCTTGATTTAGTTATTGTACCATTATTAGGTGTCGATTTAGATGGAAATAGATTAGGTTATGGCAAGGGATTTTATGATAGATTTTTAAAAAATACGAAAGCCTTAAAAATAGGATTATGTTTCCATGATTTTATATTCAAAAAAGTACCCACTGAACAACATGATGTTAAACTTGATGGAATTATTACTGAAAAAGGTATTAGATTTTGTAACTAGACCAATCGATGTCCGTAGCAGCCTCGGAGGCTAAAAATGATAGATAATACACACAACAAAAAATTTTCTAATATTGGTTCTGATACCTTAGAATTTGACGATTCTGAACTTAGAAACACCATGCATAAATTTCTAAATGAAGAATCAAAAAAAACAGACCAAGTGAAAAGCATATGGAATTTTGCAACTCTTTCAGGGTTATCTATGCTAGCGGCGGGTATGATATTTAGCTTATCATGGTTGGGGTTACCTTTAGGTAATGTTTCTGTTTTTTTTCAAAATATAATTCCTATTCTACCATTTCTTGGTGCTTTTCTGGTATTGCTTGTTGGCTATGGATATTTTGTGGGTGATAGAAAAAAAGTAAAATCTACTCATTCAAAGAAAGCACAACACAATAAGGCAACTACGTTGAATCAAGGCAATAAGAAAAATAAAAACCGAACATCCGGTAAGTATATGGATGATATACATGGAGGAGAGTTTTCTTATGAAGAAACATTTAACACTCTTAATAATGATCTAGAAGATGAAAAATCTGATTCAAATTTTTCGAACAGAGCATTTGGAAAATCTGATACTTTTACATCAACCAATTTTGGGTATAAAAAAATTAAAAAACTGATGAAATCTAGATCAGATAAAAAAATATCTGGTGTTTGTGGTGGGCTAGCAAACTATTTTGGTATAAGTTCAACCGTATTAAGACTTTTGTTTGTCTTAGGTTTTTTTGCTACATCGGGTACAAGTTTTTTTATCTATATAGGTTTATCTTTAGCTATGCCTAAAGAACCCATCATAACAATGGAAGATTTTGAATAGTCAGATGCTATAACCTTTTTTTTATGCTTATAAGTTTTGAAGGTATTGATGGTAGTGGAAAATCTACGCAAATTGCGTTATTAGAAGAATATTTAATCGAAAAAGGATTAAACGTTTGCGTTTATAGAGAACCAGGGGGAGTTCAAATTTCTGAAAAAATTAGAGATTTGTTATTAAATTCAAAAGTAGATATCCATCCCGTTTCTGAAATGTTGTTATTCTCTGCTGCAAGGGCTCAACTTGTTGCAGAAAAAGTAATTCCTGATCTTAAAGCAGGAAAAGTTGTGATTCTTGATAGATTTTATGATTCTACTACTGCATATCAAGGGTATGGTAGGGGAAATTTATCATTAAATTATATCCATGATATCAACAAAATTGCATCATTGAATTGTGAGCCTGATATCACAATTTATTTAAAATTGACTTGGGAAGAATCTAAATTACGTACTGCTCATAAACAAGAAGATAGAATGGAAAAAGCGGGAGAGGAATTTTTCAATAGAGTAATACAAGGATTTGATTACTTAGCTAATAAACATTCAAGATTTGCGGTTATTGATGCAGATTCTAGTGTAAATAAAATTCATCAAGAAATAATAAAAAACGTTGAAGTACTTTTGTAAGTCTAATCTGTTATATACTTAAGGTTCAGATATTAATTAAATAAGAGTATAGAATATTATATTTTATGTTTTTTTGTAATGAAGAGGATTGAGGCTTAATCATTTTATCCGTATTTTACCAACTATGGATGAATCTCGCCTGTTATAACTAAATGGTTCATCTTAGTAAAACCCAACGATTAATACTCCCAAGATATCTATTATGGCGCACGAAAGAATCGAAATTGATTTGCCACTTGCTAAAGTTTATGAATTACTAAGTAATCCAGTTGATTTTCCTAAGTTTATGGAGGGTGTTGATACTGTAGACCGTATTAACTCACAAACTTTTGAATATCGTACCAAAATTGGTAACGAAGATTTTGTTTGGACTACTAACTTAATTGATAATTTACGCAATACTCGATTCGCTTGGATTACAATTAATGGAAATTTAAATCAAACTGGTACTATACGTTTTACCCCACTTGATAACGGTACACGCACTTGCGTAGAGTTCTCATTGGATTACAGAACGTTTTTTGGTGATCCTTCAGAAGAATTAGCCACATTTATTGAAGAGTCACCAGCTCAGTTAGCTAAAGATCTAGAAAAATTCAAGCAATTAGCAGAATCCGACACTTTTAAAGAAGCTCAATTAGAGCCAAAAGAAGAAGTGACTGTCTAAGTTTTTTATACTTTATGTATATTATTAATGCGCATCATTTTTTGATGCGCATTTTTTTTGCCTAAAAAATCATACATGCATTTTAACGATTTTATTCATTCACAATTATCAGATCATCCACATTATTTGCTAATTGGAAATCCTGTTGGGCATAGTGTATCTCCATTAATGCATAACCTAGCGCTCGACTTTCATCATATGGATGCCACATACATTCCTATATCTCTACAAATGAGTGATTTATCAAAACTGGCAGCTTATTTCAACAAATCTACTTTTTTGGGCGCTAATATTACAATTCCATACAAAGAAGCACTCATTCCTTTTATGGATGAATTATCTTCACATGCGAAGGAGATTCGAGCTATTAATACCATCATTAAAAAAGAAAACACACTTATAGGGGAAAATACAGACGTGCATGGTTTTAAGGTCCCATTACATGAAATTGAAGATTTAGAATCTAGTAGAGCTATTATTTTTGGGACTGGTGGTGCCACTAAAGCTATTATTTTTGCATTGAATGATTTTGGTTTTGATGAAGTGTGTTTGGTGTCAAGAAATCCACACAGGTTAAAAAAATACTCCAATCAAATTATATGCTCGTATGACAATTGGCATCATTATAGTGATGACACTTCCTTATTTATAAATGCTACACCTTTAGGAATGACGCCTCATAAAAATAGGTCTCCAATTTTTGATCACCAAATCGAACATTTACGTGATAAACTCTGTTATGACATCATATATAATCCGAGAGAAACTAAATTCCTAAAACAAGCTAAACAAGCAGGTGGAATACCAATTGGAGGTTTAGATATGCTTATCCATCAAGGAAATGAATCTTTTTACAAATGGACAGGTAAGACATTTCCTCTACGTTTAGTTAAAAACAAATTACATGAGTACTTTTCATCTTGATTTACTAAGACCCAAAGAATTAAACAATTCGCGTATCTTGTCATGGTTTAGTTATAAGAATACTCATTTTTCTTCCGATGAAGCTAAAATTAGAGGTTTAAACTTAGGATTTAGTTCGAAGGAAAATCAACACATTATTTTAAAACATGTACATGATTATTGTTCGTTTATAGGAATAAGCCACCGTGATTTAGCCATTGCTAATCAAACACATAGTTCAAATGTACTGGAAGTAAAACATGGTGGAGTTTATCCAAATGTTGATGCATTTGTAAGTCAGCAAGCAGGTATTTCATTAGGTATTCAAGTTGCTGATTGTGGGGCTATTTTATTTGGGGATTTTGAAAATAAAATTATCGGTGCTGCACATGCTGGTTGGAGAGGGGCTGTACATGGAATTATCCCTAATACAATAAATAAAATGGTACAACTCGGAGCAAAAACTAAATCAATAAAGGTTTTTATAAGTGCTTGTATTAGTAAACACAATTTTGAAGTTGGGAAGGAAGTAGCACAACATTTTCCAAAGCATTTGGTTAATACTTTGGACTATATAAAACCGCATGTTGATCTTCAAGGGCTG
>JAYPYN010000054.1:3035-3368 GCA_038154605.1 Balneolaceae bacterium | reverse complement strand
ACAACTAATTGATTCGGAAATTATTAGCAATAATATAGAAATAGATAAAAGATGTACTATTGATGAAGATGAATTATTTTATTCATATCGTAGAGAAGGAGATAAGAGCGGTAGAATGCTTGCAGTAATAAAGCTTAATAATATTTAAATCCTTATGGTTAGAATTGCTTTAAAAATATATCATTGATTCTGCATATTTTTTATGTGATGTAGTTTTTTGTATGTATACTTTACCAGAAAAAAAATAAATCATTGGAAAGACAAAGAATAGCTATTCTGGGTTCAACAGGCTCTATTGGTCTAACAACATTAAAGGTTATAGATAAAAAGAAA
>JAYPYN010000054.1:1467-3025 GCA_038154605.1 Balneolaceae bacterium | reverse complement strand
CAGATAAGTTTGAAGTTGTTTTACTCTCTGCAAATCAAAATGTAGAATTGCTTATTAAGCAAACTTATGAATTTTCCCCAAAGTATGCTGTTATATGTAATGATACGAAGTACAATGAACTAAAATTAGCTGTATCAAAAAACATTGAAATTCATTCAGGTAATAAAGTTTTAAATGATTTAGTACAAAATAACGATATAGATATAGTTTTAAATAGCTTAGTAGGATTTGCTGGATTTCAACCTACATTTAGTGCACTTACAGCAGGTAAAAGAGTAGCACTAGCAAATAAAGAATCCCTAGTTGTAGGTGGTAAACTATTGCAACCACTGTTGCAAAATACTAACGCAGAACTAATTCCTGTTGACTCTGAACACTCTGCGATGTTACAATCTATTGTTGGAGAGCAAAAGGTTGGAATTGAAAAAATAATTATTACGGCTAGTGGTGGTCCGTTTCGGAATTACACCTCAGAGGATATGAAATCTATTACGGTAGAACAGGCTCTAGCTCATCCCAATTGGGAAATGGGAGCTAAGATTACCATCGATTCTTCTACAATGATGAATAAAGGTCTAGAAATTATTGAGGCTCATTGGCTTTTTGATATGCCAGCAAATAAAATAGAGCCAGTTATTCATCCTCAGAGTATTATTCATTCTATTGTGACTTTCATCGATGGATCAAGTAAAGCTCAACTTGGACCTCCCGATATGAAAGTGCCAATCATTTATGCCCTAACATATCCAAATAGGTTACCACTTATTACACCAAGAATAGATTGGTCAAATTCATTTGAACTAACCTTCGAACCCGTTGATTATTCGAAGTTCCCATGTGTTAAGCTCGCAATAGATGTTATTGATAGCGAGGATTTAGCACCTGCAATTTTAAATGCTGCAAATGAGATTGCAGTTGAACGATTTTTGAATAAAGAAATTAGTTATATTTCAATCCCAAAAATTGTAGAAAAGAGTTTAGAAACATTAACAAATAGTACAGAGATAAGTCTTACAAATCTCATCAACATAGATAAAGAAACAAGGGAATTCGCTTCAAGAATTATATAATTACATGGAATTTATAGAACTACTACAAACAATAGGAATATTCATTGGTGCACTAATGATTCTTGTTTTTATACACGAATTAGGCCACTTTTTAGCTGCAAAAGCTTTTGGAATGCGCGTAGAGCGATTCTCGGTTGGGTTTCCTCCACGTATTTGGGGATTTACTTATAAAGAAACTGATTATTGCATCGGTGCTACTCCATTAGGTGGATATGTAAAAATTTCTGGTATGGTGGATGAAAGTATGGATACTGAATTCCTAAATAATGAACCTGAACCTTGGGAATATCGCAGTAAACCAGTATGGCAGCGGATGATTGTTATAACTGCTGGGGTAATCTTTAATATGATTTTAGCTTTTATCATATTTTCAGGAATTACATTTAATAGCGGTAAACTAACACTACCTATTGATAAGATTGAGGGTATTTATGTTCCTGAATCATCGATTATTTATGAAATAGGATTTCGTACCGATGATCGTATTG
>JAYPYN010000054.1:0-1457 GCA_038154605.1 Balneolaceae bacterium | reverse complement strand
TTTCCCCATCAGTTATAACCTCCAGCGATTTAACATATCAAGTGATACGAAATGGTCAAGAAATGAATATTTCTGTGACCTCGAATTATTTAGATAGTCTTGAAACTAGAGGGTTTATTGATTTGCCGTATGTATTTCCTAGTATAGTTTCTAGTGTTTCTATTGGAAACCCTGCATATGAAGCAGGAGTTAGAGCAGGAGATAAATTCATAGCTTCCGATAGTGTTGAAATTAACTATTGGATACAACTTACAGAAATAATCAAATCTAGTGAAGGCCCTATTAATTTTGTAATTCAAAGAGGCGATTCGATTTTCGAAGCTCAAATTACACCAGAAAATCAATTAATTGGTATTGCTGCTCCAACCGATTTGGCAACAATTGGGGGAGAACGAGTAAAATTAGGTTTTTTTGCATCCGTTGCCGATGGTTGGGATCAAACCATGGAACAAACCTCAGGAATAATTGGTGGCTTTGCAAGAATGATCTCTGGAGATATTTCTATTAAGCAGAATCTTGGAGGTCCTATAAGAATTGCTACCATTACTAAAGAGGCTACTGAGCAATCGGGATGGTTTGGTTTTTGGACCATAACTGCTCTTTTAAGTATCACTCTAGCGATCATGAATATCCTCCCAATACCAGCACTCGATGGCGGGCATCTTGTATTCCTTATCTATGAAGGTATAGTGCGTCGAGAACCATCAGAAAAATTCAAAATTGTAGCGCAAAATGTTGGGTTTTTCGTACTTTTAAGCTTAATGGTTTTTGTTATTTTTAACGATATAATCAATGTTTTTTAAATGTTTGCGAAAGAAGGTTATCCAACAATGGCTTTGGCTACTGCGATTGTAGCCATAATTTATTATTTGTCCTATAATTACATTAACCATTGGGTGGCTTATCTAATTGAAGCTATTTTTTTAGTTCTTTGGGCAATAGTAATTTATTTTTTTAGAGATCCGGAAAGAAAAACTCCAAATGGAGAAGATCTAGTGATTTCTCCTGCTGATGGAAAAGTTGTTTTGATTAAAGAAATAGAGGAACATATTTATCTAAATGCTTCTGCTACCCAAATAAGTATTTTCTTATCTCCATTGGATGTACATGTGAATAGAAACCCAATTTCAGGTAAACTTGAGTATCTTAAATATCATCCTGGGAAATATTTAATGGCATGGGACGAAAATGCTTCTCAACTCAATGAAAGAGCAGATTTTGGAGTACTTCATGCTAGCGGAACTAAACTATTTTTTAAACAAATTACTGGATTTTTAGCACGAAGAATAGTTTATCACATCAAAGAAGGGGATAATCTTAAAGCAGGTGAACGATTCGGAATGATGAAATTTGGAAGTAGAATGGATATCATCGTCCCTAAAAATGTCCAAGTCAAAGTTAAAGTTGGCGATCGTACGTGGGCTGGTGAATCGGTCTTGGGGAATATCATCTAACAT
>JAYPYN010000053.1:9405-13798 GCA_038154605.1 Balneolaceae bacterium | reverse complement strand
AGATAAGGATATGAAGTTGACTTTAGAAACTGATAAATATCCTTTCGCTGAATTTTATGGCACACTTATATCCCCTTTTGATAGTACAATGAGTGAGCCACAAAGGGCAATTACAAAAGGTAAGTTTAAAATTCATGGCGAGACCAAAGAAGTTGAAATTGAAGGCACACTACAAAAGAAGGAGAACGGATTACTATTAAAAGCTTCTTGGGTGCTTAATTTGTATGATTACAACATTGAACCACCTCGACTATTGATTATAAAAGTTGATGAAAATCAGGAAATAGATATAGAAATTTTTTTAACACCATATATCGAAAACTAAATGAAAGCTACTTTTTGCAGTCTCCTAATTTTTTTGCTAACGATATCTCATCTTTATGCACAAATGGAGAGAAAACGCGCGGTATCTGATGCTCCTGTTGAAGAATTATTTTTGACTGGCTCAATCGCTGGAATGAGCACCGTAACTAATCTTAACAAAAGAGAGTTGAATAGTGTAATCATGCACAATTTTGGAACTGTGAATGGAGGTATCGAAAATTTTTGGGGACTTGATCAAGCCGAGGCGGTACGTTTGGGTATAGATTATGGCATTACAGATCATTTATCTATTGGTATTGGTCGTACAAACACCGAAGATAATGTGGATATAAGAATGAAATACACAATACTTCGCCAGATGAAATCGAATAAAATTCCAATCGAACTTGCCTTAAAAATAGATATGGGAGTTAATACTCAAAAAAATACCCAATTTGACGGTTTTACATTTATTGAACGGCTTAATTATTTCGGATCATTAATGATTGCAAGAAAGTTTTCAAATACCTTCACTCTTCAATTAGCCCCAATGATTTCTCATTTTAATACAGTGGTGATCGATTCCCCAACAAATAATCCTGAAAATACTCATTTTGCTTTAGGAATTGGAAGTAGGTATATCTTGAATGAAAGAAAATCGCTCACTTTTGAATTTATACCTGTTTTAGGAAAAAGAAACAAAGATACCCACAACCATATTGCATTTGGGTATGAAATCGAAACTGGAGGACATGTATTTCAAATGTTTTTCATGTCAGGTCGATGGTTTACTGAACAACACCTAATTACTAGAACTACCTCCGAGTTTTTTTCTAATGAGTTTAGACTCGGCTTTAATGTAAACCGCGTTTTCGGTATATAATAATGAAATTCTAGAGCAAACTTTATGATCCTCAAAGAAAGCGAAATCGATAAAGACACCATTAATTCCATTCTTTGAAAACCGTACAAAGAACACGGCAACTGGTTTACCGTTACCGGCTCGAATTACTATTTCATTAAACAATTAATCGATTACGAAGGAAATAGCATATTAATTTGGGAAGATTCCAAAGGGATTTTTCAACGGCATGAAAAAGGTTTAGCCCTATACGTAAATAGAAGTAATTATCAACGGGTGATACTTTTATTTTTTGATACCATTCAATCGCTAGAACTTAAAATCTCGAAAAATGAAACTCCTCATGTAACAATGCTTACCTTTAAAACTTCAACGTATAGTGGGGAATTTATAACAAACTTTTCGGATTATAATTCACAATTTAAATTCTTCTCAAAAATGGGATTACTTAAAGAAGATTGAATGGTAATATTTAGTATGCTGGATTTCATTATACCGTTCATAATTATTTAAGAGAACAAGGTTTTTTGATCACAAAAAAGAAAATTAATTCGATTTTTTATTGCAATGACTCTTAGATTTAATGCTTAAGAATAATAGATTACATCTACAATGAACATTTTAGTAACAGGGGGAGCAGGATACATAGGTTCTCACACCGTGTTGGAATTATTAGAAGCAGGTTATGAAGTTATTGTAATTGATAACTTATCCAATAGCAGCAAAAAGTCACTTGAACGAGTAGCTCAAATAACGGGCAAAACGCCCATTTTTTATGAACAAGATGTATTACACAAATCTGAATTAGATCAGATTTTTAAAAACCATTCTATTCAGTCTGTAATCCACTTTGCTGGATTTAAAGCAGTTGGCGAATCTGTTGCTAATCCAATTAAATATTATAGAAACAACTTAGACTCCACGCTTAATTTATGTGATGTGATGGCCAAGCATGGCGTAAAAAATCTAGTATTTAGTTCATCTGCAACGGTATATGGCGAGCCCAAAAGTGTTCCAATTACAGAAGAGTTTCCTACATCGGCTCAAAATCCTTATGGGCAAACAAAGCTTATGAGTGAACATATACTTCAAGATATCAACATATCTGACAATGAATGGAATATTGCTCTTCTTAGATATTTTAATCCCATTGGAGCGCATGAAAGTGGACTTATAGGCGAAGATCCTAATGGGATTCCAAATAATCTGCTACCATATATTGCTCAAGTTGCTGTCGGAAAATTAAAAGAGCTCTCTATTTTTGGGGATGACTATAAAACCATAGATGGAACTGGAGTTCGAGACTATATACATGTGGTAGATCTTGCAAAAGGTCATTTAAAGGCCTTAGAAAAACTTCAATATAACCCTGGTGTTGTAACTTACAATCTAGGCACTGGAACTGGAAGCTCGGTGTTACAAATGCTCCATGCATTCATAAAAGCTTCAGGAGTTGACATCCCTTACAAAATTGTTCCGCGAAGACCCGGAGATGCAGCAGAATGCTATGCCGATGCCTCATTGGCGAAAAAAGAATTAGGCTGGGAAGCTAAATTTGGTATCCAAAAAATGTGTGAAGATACATGGCGATGGCAATCTAACAATCCAAATGGATACCACCATTAATTGATGTCATACATAAAAAATAATTCAGGAAAACCCTCTAATCTGTTCTACTACAAGTAATAAAGATATATTATTTATAACATATCATACTAGTTTCGATACTTTTCGAACCAAGCAAGTATATGATCTACTTTAGCTATTAATTGGCTAGGTCGATTTGATATAAAATGAGATGCCCCAGGAATTTCAACCAATGCGGTTTCTATTTCTCTAATTTGTAATGCATTATATAGCTGTTTTGCTTCAGATAGAGGCGTTCTCAAATCATTATTCCCAACCATTACTAAAGTTGGGGTTTCAACATTACCTACTAAAGATATAGGCGAAAATTTCCAATATTCTTCTGTATTTTCCCATGGCTGACCTGGGTATCGGTAATCTGCATATCCATAATAATTATCAGCTGTTAATGTTTTACTAATCCAATTCATAACAGGTTTAACCACAGCGGCGGATTCAAATCTGTTATTTTTTCCTATAATCCAAGCTGTCATTATGCCTCCAGCGCTCCCTCCTGTTACAAACAAACTATCTTCGGAGGTAATCCCTTTTTCGATTAATACATCTACTCCATCCATTATATCATTATAATCTTCTCCGGGATAATTGTGATACAAAAGATTTCCGAATTCTTCACCATAACTGGTACTACCCCTCATGTTTGGATAAAAAACTACATATCCATTTGCGGCAAAAAGTTGGAATTCTGGTGTAAAGTGCGGTCCATAGTGCGATATCGGTCCACCATGTATTTCTACTAACAACGGATATGTTTTACTTTCATCATAATCTGGCGGATAAATAACCCAACCTTGAATCTGGCGTCCATCAACTGAAGATGGATACCATATATCTTCCACTTTCCCTAAAGTTCTTTGAGCAAAAAGATCCGCGTTCAAATTAGTAATTTTGGTTACAGCTTTTCCTTTTTTAAGAATAGCTAATTCAGCAGGGTGATATGGTGAAGAAATATTTGTTGCGATAATGCCATTATTTGAGATTGTGAACGATCCCCCGCCATAAGGCCTACCAATTGAATTACCACCGATCCCTTCTGCAACTACTTCGAATTTACCTTTCAAATTTGTATACCCAATGTTTGAAATTCCTCTATCAGCGTATTGAAAATACAAACCTTTACCATCGGGCGACCAATAAACAGAATTAATTGATCTATCTAAGTCAATGTCTAGCTTTTGTTTATTAGACCCGTCTATATTCATCAACATTATTGTTGAAATTTGATAGGTTTGTATATTATCCTTAAATCCTAAATACGCAATGGTGTTACCATCCGGAGAAATTGCTGGATTTTGATCAGGTCCAAATCGTTCTGTCAGAGCTAATATCTCACCTGAAATTACATCTACTGAATACACTTCTGTATTTCTTCTAACTCTTTCCCAATCAGGATTCCGATTACTTGAAAAATATATTGTTGATCCATCTGCAGACCAAACAGGCGTGCCACCATGATTAAAATTTCCAGAAGTTACTTTTCGAACTGCGCCACCATCAGCATTCACAATAAAAATATGAGTAAAACCGGGATCCAAGTAACCTGCTCCATCTTGCTCATATTTAAATCTATTGGTTACACGT
>JAYPYN010000053.1:2597-9395 GCA_038154605.1 Balneolaceae bacterium | reverse complement strand
ACGTACCATCGGGCGACCAACTAATCGCTCCAGGACTTCTTTCCATTTGGGTGATGCGAGCCGCTTTACCCGTTTCTACCCAATAAATAAAAATTTCGGCACCATGAATGTTTGTAGCTGTTACAAATGCAATTTTTTTCCCATCAGGCGACCACTTTGCCCTAGATTCAGAACTGGTAAAATTCGATAATTTTTGATGATTTGTGCCATCGGTATCAATCAGCCAAAGAGAAGAAGTTCTTCGATCGGTCATTATATCCATACCTCTTCGCTGGTACACAATATGTTTTCCGTTAGGAGATATCTGAGGATTATCAACCCATTGAAGATCAAAGACATCTAGATTTTGAAAAAAATCTTGTCCATTAAGTGGATTACTCATCACTATTGAAATTGAAAAATAGAAAAAAATTAAAAAATGTACCTTCATTGAATCAGAATAAATGGTAATTGATTTAGTAAAAGCGAGAAATAAAAAACATTAAAAAATTTAAGAAAACAAAATTTATCTCGTAAATAAAAGCTAAACTTTTCTTATTAACGATACCCCATCTCGAATGGGTAACAAAACAACTTCCACTCTTGGATCATTGTTTACAAGGGTATTGAATGCTGCGATTGATTTAGATTTATGATCCTCAGGTTTTAATACCATTCCATCCCAAAGAACATTATCCGCAACGATTATCCCTCCTTTTTTTAGTTTTGGAAGGATTTTTTCGAAATAAAACGTATATCTCAGCTTATCTCCATCTAAATACACCATATCAAATTCATCTTCGATTTGATCGATGGTTTGCTGCGCATTGCCTTTGATGAATTTAATTTTTTTACGTTGAGTCGAAGTTAAAAAATGTTTTTCAGCTAATTTCTGATATCTGAGATTCATTTCTAAAGTATACACTTTACCATCATCAGGTAGCGCTTCGGCCATTTTTATGGCGGAATAACCCGTAAAAGTACCTATTTCTAGTATTTTCTTAGCTCTAGAAATTTTTATTAATTGTTGTAATAATGCACCCACCACCGATCCACTTAACATATCGATGTATTCGAGCGCCTCATCGCTTGAGTGAATTAAAGCACGCAATTCCATTGAATCACAAACAGAATGTTCTTCCGCATATTTATGAATATCCGTGTCTGTTATTGGAACTAAAGGTTTACCTCTGTGCTTTTTCATGATTGAAAGATACAATTACAAACCCTATCATCACTAAAAAAAATTGGAATTTATACCCGCAAAAAAATCATATGTTTTAACTTCCTTTTTCTATTGGTACACGCGATTTCTTTTTTCGTTGAGATTCAATCAAGTAATTGTTAAACAATTATATAAACCTTCACTAAATGCTCGATCGGTGTATTTTTCAAATCATAATTATTGGTGGGATGGTCTTATCCCCCTTTTTTTGGCAAGAAAATATTTCAAGCAAGATGTACGGGCGATTATGGATTTAACCCAAATGAAAAAGCATCGTTTTTTTTCCCGTATTGGAGCTTTTTCAGTAGATTTAAAAAATAGTAAATCAACCATTGTTACATTACGATATGCACTTGAGTGTTTGAAAAAAGAAAATCGATGTCTTTATATATACCCTGAAGGAAAAATAACGGCTGTAACAGAAAAAAATGAAGCTTTCCAAAAAGGCTTGGCTTGGATTTATCAACACTCAACTTCCATCGATTTTGTACCAATCGGTATTAATATAGATTTCGCAACGGGTAACAAACCCAATTTATATATCTATATTGGGGAATCAGTTAAAACGTCTAAATCAATGAATCGGAGTGAATTAACCAATTATTTTAAAGATGCTGCAGATAAGGTGCTTACTGCTAGTAGGCATCTACCAAGTGAGCTCATACAATAATTTAGATTTTTGAACCCAATGGGCTTTCTCTCTTAAATATCGTAATCTCATTTTTACCATCCACCAATATTTTTCATTTTCTATTCTTATAGGATTGATGTATTCAGAAAACCCTATTTGAGTGCTTGTTCCAGATACATCTGTAAATTGTGCTTCTGATAAATATCTTTGATAAAACGGGCCATTATCTACTACATTTTTGTTAAAAATATGTACATCCCCTAATAAACCTGTAAGTTTTATTTCTCTAAAAGATTCTAATCCTAATATATTTTTCTTCTTATCAAAGAGTGCGAAATCATTAAAAAAACCAACAACGGAATGTTCGTCGTTAGAAATTAACCATGCTTGGTGTTGTTCTTGGTTGTAGCCGTTCATTATGTAATACACAATCGTGTATTTAGAGAAATGAAAACGCCCCCAATACCAATCTTTAAAACTCTCACTCATCAATTCATGCCCGACATTATGATCATGATACCCGTTTCCATGAAATCCAATTTGATATGAATCGGTTTTACCATAAATGTTAAGCGACCCAATTACTTTACTTTTGGGTTGTAAAAGATTCCAATAATGTAGATCGTGCTTTGAACTTTTATCGATTAATGATTTTGATATTTTTGAGCCAAAAAATGTTAGCTCTCCATGTATTTTATGTCCAGATTCTAATGTTTGGTCTAAACTCAAGGTGTATTCAACCGAATCAGATAATACTTTTCTTGTGATAGAACATCCTCCGATGGATAGGTTAAAATCTTCGGTTTGATCATACACAAATTCCGATTTTGGATATTCTAAAAAGCTGTAATATTCTGTTTTACCATTCTTATACACAGAAATACTTAGCGCAGGATATTCTTCACTTTTTTTTGAGTATTTTCCTTTTATATAATAGGTAGAAAATGGATTACCTTGGTAAAATATTAAAATAATACTCCATTTTTTATCAGTAGAAATAGCATCGAAATACCACCATTCATAACCATTACGAGGTTTTTTATCATCTAAATACTCGTCATAAATATTTGTGGAAATGTTCATTCGCTGAATTTCTGTTTTAATAGTGTTTTCTAACCTAGAGTACCCTACTTTTCGTTCAATATGATTTTGATTTTATATGCAGCATTATTTTTTATGATGGTAACTTCCATCGTATTACTAAGAAATCGATTCCAATTCGAATCGATTGCGAATCAGTCTATAACCAATGTTACAACAGAGCCAAAGATAAGCATTTGCATACCCGCACGAAATGAAGAAAATGTAATAAGCAAATGTGTTAAAAGTATTTTATCGCAAAATTATAGCAACTTTGAAGTTTTAGTTCTAGATGACAATTCTGATGATAAAACCCCAAATATTTTACAAGATCTAGCACTTAGTCATCAACAACTACACGTATTTAAAGGCAAAGCAAAACCAATAGAATGGCTAGGGAAACCATGGGCTTGTCATCAATTATCAAAAAAAGCAAATGGCGACATCCTTTTATTTATTGATGCTGATGTTTGGATGACACCAGATACAATAGCAAAAATAGTTTCTAAAATGGATAACTACGATGCTTTAACCGTCTGGCCAGAACAAAAAGTTTACGGATTTCTTGAACAGCTGATTGTTCCAACCGTGTATTTTGCATTGTTAACGTTATTACCTACCATATATGTGGAACGCTCTCCACGTTGGATTCCAACGTTTATAAGTAAACATTTAGATCAAAAATTTGTTGCTGCATGCGGTCAATGCATTGCGTTTAAAAAAAGTGCCTATCAAACTATAAACGGGCATAAAAGCGTAAAAAATGAAGTTGTGGAGGATATGGAGCTGGCTCGAAAATTGAAAGAACATCATTTAGTTTTATCAATGTGTAATGGAATAGATACAATTTATTGTAGAATGTATACTTCGGGATCAGAAATATGGCAAGGGTTTCAAAAAAACTTTTATGCAGGATTTAATAACCCTTTTGAATTCTTGCTTATGGCGATCATTCATTTTTTATTTTTTCTCTTACCTATAGCTTCTTTGATAATGGGTATAGCTCAAAAAAATGATACTTTTTTCACATTATCTGTATTGATCGTTGCAACCTACATCACACAACGATTAGTACTGAATCATTGGTTTAAATGGAATTGGTGGATAGCGCTGTTACATCCAATAAGCGTAATTTGGTTTCAATGCCTTGGAATAAAATGTATTTACAATAAATTATTTAGAATTAAAGCTGTATGGAAAGGCAGGCAGGTTTAAATAAAAAATTGAAAGTGCTATTTCATTTAATGTGTTAGTTAAACATATTAATAGTAATGAAAATTTTGATAGAGAAATATTTACGATATCTACGGGTAGAGAGAAATGCCTCTTCTCACACAATTACTTCCTATAAAAATGACCTTGAAAGCTTTCTAGAGTTTTCTGCTAATCAACATAATGTAGAGCTAGACGAATTAGAAATTAATAGTATTTCAAGGCTGAAAATAAGATTATGGCTCGGTGAATTATCCGAACAAGGTTTAGCCAAAAGTTCTATTGCTAGGAAAGTAGCTGCCATTAGAAGTTTTTTTAAATACTGTTTTAAACGTGGGTATGTAGAAAAAAACCCTGCACAGCTATTAGTTGTACCTAAGAAAGATAACCATCTACCCAAAACAGTAACTACAGACGATATGGAACGCTTACTCGATTCAGTAGATTCTTCCACCCCAAGTGGATTACAAGATCGGGCAATATTGGAATTGTTTTATAGTACGGGAGTTCGTGTAAGCGAATTGGTTGCTCTAAATATTACCGATGTTGATTTAAAAGCAAAACAACTTCTAGTGGTAGGTAAAGGCAACAAAGAACGAGTAATTCCACTAGGGAATTCTGCTATCGATGCGCTAAGAACTTTTTTAAAGCAAAGAATTAAGCTTTACGGAGATAGAACCGATTCAGATTCTAGAAGAGCACTTTTTTTAGCAGCTCATGGTCAGCGAATCTATGATAGAACCATAAGATATATGGTTGAACGATATCTGAAAGCACATAGTGAAGTTACACAAAAATCACCACATGTATTACGGCATAGCTTTGCAACCCATATGCTTAATAATGGTGCCGATATTAGAATTATTAAAGAATTTTTAGGACACGCAAATCTTGCAGCAACGCAAATCTACACGCATACAAGTGTAGAAAGGCTAAAACATGTTTACGAACAAACACATCCAAGAGCTAAACAATAAGGAATAAATCATGACTATCAATTTTACAGCACGACATTTTGAGCCAAGTCAACATCTAAAAGACTATGCCCATAAGATGGTAGAAAAACTCCCTCATTATTTTAATCGAATAGTAAGTTGCGATATTGTTCTGGAGCCGTCCGCCTCCACTAAAAATCCACAAAAAGTAGAAATTCATGTAAAAATCCCAAATAAAACATTAACTGCTGAAGAAAAATCTGAGAAATATGAAAAAGCTATTTCAAAAGCGGTAGATAGTCTCGCTAGGCAATTAAAACGATATAAAGAAAAAAAATTCGCACACTAACCTATGCCTTTTACTTCTCAACCTCCAATTCCTATAAAGGAAAAAATAAGTGTACAGTACATTGTAGATAATTTAAGGTCTAGAGTTAACATTAATATAATTGCAAAAACAGCTGAAAATTGTAGTGCGGATAGATTTGTAAATGAAGCAAATTTACATCGACCTGGCCTTGCACTTGCGGGCTATGTTAAATTATTTACTTTTCAAAGAATACAGATTTTAGGTAATACTGAGAATCAATTTTTAATCAATCTAAGTAAAGAACAACAAATTTCTGCATTTCGTAACCTGCTACAATTTCAAATACCAGTAATTTTTTTAACAGATGGAAATGAATTACCTGATTATTTACTAATTATGGCAGAAAACGCAGGAGTTCCAATTTATTCCACACCATTCGAAACTACTAGGTTTATGGATTTGCTGAGAGATTTCTTAGAAGATTTGTTTGCTCTTCAAACGATGGCGCATGGAGCTATGGTTGATGTGTATGGTATAGGTATTTTAATTGTTGGAAGATCTGGAATTGGAAAAAGTGAAGTTGCATTAGATTTAGTAGAACGAGGACATAGACTTGTAGCAGATGATGTGGTTATGCTAACAAAAAAAAATAATGTTTTAATTGGAGCTGCCACCCAAATAAGTAAACATTTTATGGAAATTCGTGGTCTTGGTATTGTTGATGTAATGAAAATGTTTGGCATACGATCAATTAGATATCAAAAAAGGCTAGAAGTTGTAATGGAATTAAGTCTTTGGGACGATAACCAAAACGTTAATCGAACTGGGTTAGATCATGATACGGTGAACATACTCGATATTGAAGTTCCTTTAATACAACTCCCAATAACACCAGGAAAAAATATAACGGTAATAGCAGAAGTAATAGCAATGAACCATCTACTCAAACATTACGGCTATAATGCTGCGAAAGCATTTCAAGATCGAATACAAAATAGTATAGCGGCAAAGTCATCCGGCAAGAGTGCTACTATGAAACGAGCAATAGAGTATTTTGAAGGTGATATCGAATAACGATTTAACATACATTTTTAAATTTTGTATATTCATTATTTAAAAGTATTCCTGTTTACTTATAGATGTCATTAAAGAACCATTTTTTTTATGATCAAGAGTCTTGTGAATTTATACCTATAGAGTATAAGAAGCGCGACCAAATCATATACAATCTAGCAATTTGGATTTTAAATGGTGTTTTAATCTTAGGATTAGGCATCATTATATTATCCACTAAAATTGGTACCCCATCTGAATTAGCACTTAAAGAAGAAAATGAACTTCTTGTTGCACATTTAGAGAAAATGAAAAGTACATTCAATTCATTAGACATAAAACTCTCCGAAATAGCTACTAGAGATAATGAAAT
>JAYPYN010000053.1:0-2587 GCA_038154605.1 Balneolaceae bacterium | reverse complement strand
TATAGGTCTGTTCTTGGATTAGATCCCATCTCTTATGATGAACGAAAAGCTGGAGTTGGAGGTGCAAATATAAATCAAGAATTAGATATTTATAGTAAACCTACTGCTGCACTTTTACAATGGACATCTGTAAAAGTGAACAACTTAGAACGCATTATGGGTATTCAAAACTTAAGTTTTGAAGAAATAAAACATCAATACAATAAGAATTCAGACAAATTAAAAAAAATTCCAGCCATAAAACCTGGAAATGGGATTTTGATAAGTGGTTTCGGTATGAGACTTCATCCAATATTAGGATATAACAAACCTCATAATGGGCTTGATTTTAGAGCAAATACTGGAGACCCCGTGTTCGCAACTGGAGACGGTACTGTAAAATTTATAGGTCTTAAAGGTACATTTGGTAAAGTGATTATTGTGGACCATGGCTATGGATATGAAACTCTTTATGCTCATCTTTCCGCTTATGAAGATGGCATAAAACGAGGAGTTAAAGTTAAACGTGGCCAAACTATTGGTAAGGCAGGAGATTCTGGATTAGCAGAGGGACCTCATATACATTATGAAATACGTTTGAATGGTCGCCATGTAGATCCTTTGTTTTATCTATTTGCAGATACATCTCCTGAAGAATACATGATGTTTAAACAAATTTCTGAAAACAATACTAAATCTCTAGACTGATTTAAACTCACCTAAAGAGTTAATCAAATCAAAGGTTGGTATGCATTCAAAGTCATTATCTTTAATGAACTTTTCGACAAGCTTATCACCGGCCTTGATTGTTTGCTTAATCCACTGATATCTAATCATGGTTTTATATGTATATGTTAAATTGCTAGATATGTTTAATACTCGCATTTTTTTGGTTAATTCATACATACAAATTGCGGCGCTAACCGAAATGTTAAAACTCTCGCTAAAACCATTCATTGGTATTTTTACAAATCCATCTACTTTATTTTTTACTTCCCCACTTACCCCTTTCAGTTCTGTACCAAATACTAGTGCAGTTTTTTTTGATATGTCAAGATCATCAATATTTGAATCTTCTTCATGAGGTGAAGTTGCAATAATTTTATATCCTTTAGATCGTAAATTATTAAAGCATTGATCTATATTATTTACAGAATCATGATTGTATTTATATAAACTTAACCAATTATGGGCACCTATTGATACTGTTTTTTCGCTATCAAACTGGGTATTATTTTCAATAATATGTACATCTTGTATACCAAAACCTTCACAACTACGAAGAACGGCATTTGCATTGTGTGATTTATGTATATCTTCCAAAACGATAGTTAAATGATTGGTCCGAGATTCCAATACTTCGTTAATTCTTTTTATACGCTCTTCGGATACAAAATTGGAAAGATAATCAATGAGAGATAAATAAATATTTAGATGTTCCATAAAGATATTGGATGTATCTAAATTTAATACAACCCGCAGAAAAAACTAATATGATTAATTACCTTTTAGAATAAAACCTTTCTTCCTAACCGTTTTAATGTATTCTGTATTAGTGTAATTACGAATTTTTTTTCTTAAATAACTTATGTAAACATTAATATAATTTGTTTGTGTATTAAAATGTATATCCCATACATTTTCTCCCAACTCTTCCTGTGTTATAATTTTATTTTTATTATGAATAAAATAAACAAGTAAGTTATATTCATTATTAGTTAGAGATACTTTTTCTGAATTAATTTGTACCTCTCTTCGATATAAGTCGACTTTTATTTCCCCGCACGTTAAAACTTGATCTTTAGAAGCTACACTTCTTCGTTTTATCGCTTCGATTCGTGCAATTAATTCTTCAGAATTAAATGGTTTGGTAATAAAATCATCCGCACCTACCCGTAAACATTTAACCTTTACGTTAGCTTCACTTTCTCCAGATAAAATTAAAATAGGAGTAGAAATTTTATTCTCCCTAATATCTTTGCAAAGTTCATAACCATCGCCATCAGGCAAACCTAAGTCTAATATTATAATATCAAAATCACCCTCAATTGCTGCTTTTTTCCCAGACAAAAAAGAGTCTCTTGTTGATAGTCGATTTCCTTGGTGTTCTAAAATTGTCTTTAAAATTACTTGAACAGAAGGATCATCTTCAACAACTAAAATTTTCATGAAACGTACTATTAAAAATTACTGATTTATATAGAATCAATAAATAAATGATTTAAAAAAAATATGTACGTAATTTAATAAAACATTAGAAATTGAACAAAGTTACACCACCTTTAATTATATAATTTAATGTATTTAAAATGTTATATTTTTTAGATATTTAAAACCAACACTTGCATTTTCTAGTGGATTTAATTCTTGTTCATCTTCTACGAAAACATATTCTATACCAGCTAATTTGTTTTTTGAGAGAATTTTTTGAAAATCAATGATCCCTGTCCCAATGGTTGTTTGTTCCAACTTTTGATTTGCGTCTTTAATATGATATGAGCAGAATCTACCCGGATATCTATCTATATACGATAATGGATCTACTCCTGCTTTTTTAAACCAATACAAGTCTGCTTGAAAGCTAACAAATTCAGGATCAGTATTATCC
>JAYPYN010000052.1:11601-13955 GCA_038154605.1 Balneolaceae bacterium | reverse complement strand
TAAATTATCTTTAGATAGTTTTTTTAATGTAGAGATCATATCCTCTTTACTTCCAGTAGTTTCAACAGCAAATGCATCTGCTTCGAATTCATGCTTACGAGATGAAATCTGCATAAATACAGAAAGTATCATTTCTATAGGAGCATACAACATCCCAAAAAACACAAAACCTGCATATACCGATATTTCATCCATGTAAAAGGCATCGAATAATCCCTGTTGATTCAAAAAAATAGATAATAAAAAGAATAATAAACCTGAATGTGCAATGCTAAGTATCATTCCTTTTACAATATGTTTCTTTTTATAGTGCCCTATTTCATGTGCAAGCACTGCTACTAGTTCTTCGTCTGTGTGATTTTCAATTAAAGTATCATACAGTGCTATACGTTTGTTTTTTCCGAACCCAGTGAAGAACGCATTCGATTTACTTGATCTCTTAGAACCATCAATAACAAACAAACCAGATAATGAAAACTTAACTTTTTGGGTATAATTTTCAATTTTTGTCTTTAAGTTACCATCCTCTAACGGTATAAACGTATTAAAAAGTGGCATTATCCAAGTGGGTGCTATGTACTGCATCAACAAAGAAAACCCGGTAACCGCTAACCAAGCATACAACCAAGCCCAAGTACCTGCATAAATGAAAAACGCTATAATTCCAGCAACTAAAGGGATACCAATTAAAGCACCAAGCAATAACCCTTTTAATACATCTAAAATAAATGTTTGGATGGTTGTTTTATTGAAACCAAACTTTTCCTCAATAACAAAAGTGGAATAAATACTAAATGGAAGTGAAAGGATGGATTTTGCTACTATTAATACAAAAATAAATACTATTCCTGTAGTGAGTTCATTGAAACCCAATGTGCGAATCCAATTATCTAGCATATTGAACCCACCAGTAAACCAAAAAGAAAGTAGAATTAAGAAATCAAAAGCTGTAGTAATAAAGCCAAATTGAGTTTGAACACGAGTATATTGCTGAGATTTAGCGTAGGTCTCTGCATCGTATATTCCTTTGAACTCATCGGGTACAACGTTAGACAAAGCTTTTATATTTAAACGGTTAGTAATTATTCCAACTAAAAAGTCTATGACCAAGGTTGATAAAATGATTATTGCAAATATATTCATTGAAAAAAATTGGGATTTTTAACAAAAATAAAGATTGGTACCCCTAGTACCAATCTTTATTCAATAATTATCTGTTATTTAATTTAAAATAACCTAAAAGCTGATCTAACTCCTTGAAAAAAGTAAGAAACGATGAGAGAACATAAATAGTTTAACATTGAACTATATGAACTTTTATAATTACAATTGAACCCTATTTTGACACATAACAAAGGATTACATCATATTACAGCACTTGCAGGCGATCCAAAATTAAATGCAGATTTTTACATTAAAAAATTGGGAATGCGAATGGTGAAGAAGTCTGTAAATCAAGATGATCCTGGAACCTACCATTTATTCTATGGAAATGAAGCTGCAGAACCTGGGTCTAGCCTAACTTTTTTTCCTTGGCCTAGAGCGCATAAAGGGAGTCAAGGAATAGGAGAAGCTGTTAATGTGGCGTTTCGTGTGCCATCAGGGTCACAAGATTTTTGGATAATGCATTTAAATAATATTGGAATTAAACACTCCGATTACTTTGAAATATTTGGAAAAGAAGGTATTCGATTTAATGATACTGATGGAATAGAATTAGATTTAATTTTTCATGGTACTGCTAAGGATAAAGTAAGTTTGTATAAAGGAGTTGTACCCACTGAATTTTCGATTCAAGGGTTTGATTCAACAAGATTAAAACTCAAAGATGTGAAGGATACGGTTGATATTTTAACAAGGCATTTGGGTTTTAAGGAATCAACATCAAAAGGCGATCTCATGTTACTCGAAACAGATGCGAACATAGGTAGCTCTGTGATAATTGAACAATCAGATGAAGAACATGGGCGCGGAGGCCGTGGAATCATACATCATGTAGCGTTTCGCTCAGAACATTTGGATGAACTTATGACGATACGAGAAAATTTATTATTAGCTGGGTTGCAACCAACAGGAATAATTGACAGGCATTGGTTTAAAAGCATTTATTTTAAAGAACCCGGTGGCGTTTTGTTTGAAGTGGCCACCGACGACCCTGGTTATACTGTGGACGAAGATTTCGAACATTTGGGTGAAAAACTCATCCTTACTCCATGGCTAGAGCCAAGAAGAGAACTTATTGAGCGAATGCTACCCAGTTTGGATTAAACAGTATCGATTAGAGTTCATTTTTTCCAATCATATAATTCAGCATTACATTGTATTATGAAAAAACTGTTTAGAGTAGACAAGAA
>JAYPYN010000052.1:4100-11591 GCA_038154605.1 Balneolaceae bacterium | reverse complement strand
CATTTATACCGTACAGGTGCCGAACCACAAGAGGCTAAAGCAGTGATGATAATGATTCACGGTCGTGGATCAAATGCCAAAGGAATAACCGCTATCATGCATGAAATCCACAATAAAAATAAAATTATGGTAATCGCACCTCAAGCTATGGCAAACACTTGGTACCCTCATTCTTTTTTAGTGCCTAGGGAACAGAATCAACCACATCTAAATTCAGGGATTCAAGCCATTGCTGATGCAATACAAAAGGCCAAGATGCATGGCTTTACAAATGAAAATATCTTCATGCTAGGGTTCTCACAAGGGGCTTGTTTAGTCTCTGAGTTTGTAGCAAGGCATCCAAATAAATACGGTGGTATTTTTATTCTTTCTGGAGGGTTAATTGGGGATATAATATACCCAGAACTTTACAAAGGTGATTTGAAACAAACACCAATTTTTATAGGATGCAGTGATACAGATTTACATATTCCAGTTGAACGCATTCACGAAACTAGTGCCATTTTTAACACCTTAAATGGTCAGGTCATAAAAAGAATTTATACTGATATAGGGCACACTATAAATCATGAAGAACTAAGCAATATAAACGCAATCATAAATGATAATTTTAACCTAATGCCCTATCTTAGCAAGCGTCAGTAATTTAAATCTGATCAGATACAATATATTAAACTCACCCTTTTAAACATTTATTCATGGAATTTCTTTGGCTTGCGCTTGCATACGCACTTGGAATGGCAGTAAAAGCTATTCGATTACCCGCTCTCATAGGATTTTTAGCAGCCGGTATCATACTGTCATTAACAAATATTGAGATCAACACATACATTATTCATGAAATAGGACATATAGGTGTATTGTTACTTCTATTCACGGTTGGATTACATCTACGCATCAAAAATATAATTCGTCCAGAAGTTTATGGTGCTGGTGGTTTACATTTACTATTTAGTGCGGGCATTTTTACAGCAATTGCTTATGCATTTGATTATGACCTTATTCCATCCATAATTATAGGTACTTTGCTTGGCTTTTCTAGTACCGTATTAGCAGCAAAAGCATTAGCAGCAAAAGGTGAACTAGGAGCGTACCATGCAAGGGTAGCCATTGGTATACTAATTCTTCAAGATTTAGCAGCGATTGTAATTTTAGCCTTAACAGGAGGTGGACTTCCCTCTTACTGGAGTTTAGCACTACTCTTACTGCCTTTAGCACGCCCGTTAATCTTAAAACTATTTGTGGCTAGCGGACATGAAGAATTACAGCTCTTATTTGGTTTAATTTTGGCCGTTGGAACGGGTACATTGTTTGAAGTTTTGGGCTTATCCTCTGAACTCGGCGCCTTAGCCGCTGGTGCAATACTCTCAGGGCATGAGCTTGCAGATGAATTAGATGAAAAACTTTGGGGTATAAAAGAGGCTTTCCTTGTAGGATTTTTCTTAGAAATTGGATTAGCTGGGTTACCAGATAAAAGCGCCATGATTTTTGCTCTTGCTGTACTTGCAGTATTGCCAATTAAATCTATGCTCTACTTCGGACTTTTAGTTGGTTTTAAACTTCGATCAAGAAATGCCTTTATGGTAATGACCACACTTACTTCGTACAGCGAATTCACTCTTATTGCAGGGGCTGTTGCTACTAGTGCTGGTTTTATCCCCGAATCTGCATTATTGGCGATGGCTTTGATCACCGCTGTTAGTTATGCATTTAATGCCCCAATCACATCGAATGCTAATAATCTATGGAGTCTATTTGAGCATAAACTTATACCATTTGAACGTAATGTAAAACATCCTGGCCATCAAGTAGTGAACTTGGGAGAAGCACAATATTTAATTGTAGGAATGGGACAAGCCGGAATTGCAGCTTACGATTATCTAAAAAGTAGAGAAATCAGAGTCATTGGTATTGATAGTGATCCGGCTCGTATAGAAATGAACCTAAAAGATAGAAGACGTGTAGCCTATGGCGATGCAAACGATCCAGAACTTTGGCAAGACATAGATTTATCAAATATAAACTCAATAATGCTTTCTATGAGCAATATTGAAACAAAAGTTGAAGCTGCAAAAAAGCTACGAGATAAAAAATTTAATGGTAAAATATACGCTCTTACCATGAGAGATGAAGAACACATGGCTTTAGTAGAATCAGGAGCAAATGCTGTTTGCTTACCTATGAAACAAGCTGGAAGAAAGCTCGCTGAGTTGAGTATTAGTTCAGAAATAATCAGTACTACATCGTCCATATCTATGGATAATTTGTGATTCGTATCAGTAATAAACATTTACTGTAAACCAATTTATTTTCGCTCATACATATACGAAAAAAAATAACCCAACTATGAACAACTTTGCATTAGAAGCCTTAACAAGCTTTAATCAATTCCAGAAAGTACCTCAAGAACAGCTGATCTGGTTAATAGAACATTCAAAAGTGTGTAGCTACGAACTAGATGAAAATATTACCAAACCTGGACATGCTCTAGATAAAATGTTCATTCTTCTTGATGGGAAAATTAAAGTAACTATAGATGGAGGCAACCAACTACATGAATTAGGAGTCTTCCCAAAAAGTGAAATTCTTGGAAAACTGCCTTTTTCAAGAATGGATACATCTATTGGATATTTGACCGTGGTAGAAAAATGCATAGTTCTTGAAACGGACCAAGCACTATTTCCTGAAATAGCCAAACATTACGAATTGATTCAAGCCTTTGTGCATAGCATGTCCGATCGAATTAGGAATTTTACAACTAGCCAACAGCAAAACGAAAAACTTATGGCGCTTGGCAAACTTTCTGCTGGGCTTGCACACGAACTAAATAATCCAGCATCGGCTATGGTAAGAAGTGCCACAGCATTGCGTGATAATATGCGTGCAAAACCCGAGAAATTTAAATCGGTGATGCATATTAGATTAACCGATGAACAGGTGGATGCAATAAATGAACTGGTTTTTAGAAAAGCAGGAAATGGATCTACAAATAAACAATCTTTGATGGATCGTACAGCATTAGAAGACTCACTAACCGATTGGATGGATGAGCATGAGATTGAGGAAGGGTTCGAATATGCCCCCACTTTTGCAGAATATTGCTTCAATATTGATGATTTAGAATTTGTAAAAGAAAACATCACATTAGAAGCATTACCAGCTGTTTTAGGATGGATAGAAGATGTACTTACTACAGAAAAAATGGTGGAAGAAATCGAAGATGCCTCGAAAAGAATATCAGATCTGGTGTCCTCAGTAAAAACCTATTCACATATGGATCGAGGAAGCGACAAAGAAATAGTGGATATTCACAAACATCTTAAAAGCACCATCACCATGCTAAACCATAAAATAAAACAAAAAAATATTACCATTAGCATACAAATAGATCATAATATGCCAGAATTTTTTGGATATGTTAGTGAGTTAAACCAGGTATGGACAAATCTTATAGACAATGCTATTGATGCTGTTCCTAACGCTGGTAACATTACGATTACATCAAAAAATAATGATAATGAACTTGATATTTATTTTCTAGATAATGGATCTGGAATACCAGAAGAGGTACAAAACAAAATATTTGACCCCTTTTTCACTACCAAAGATGTTGGTAAAGGTACAGGATTAGGCCTTGATGTGGTAAGAAAAATAGTTGATAAGCACCAAGGTAGAATTGAAGTTAAATCAAAACCAGGAAACACCCAATTTAAACTCTCTTTTCCATTGAAATGAAAAAACCTATTATTTTTGCTGTTGATGACGACCCCCAAGTGCTACGTGCTATAACTCGAGATCTCCGAAAAAAATACCGTAAAGATTTTCGAATTTTAAGCACGCATTCACCTAAAGAAGCCCTCGATTCGTTGCCAGAATTAAAAATGACTGGTGAAACTATAGCCCTGTTTTTGACCGATCAGCGTATGCCAGAAATGATTGGTGTTGATTTCATCGAACAAGCCAAATCTCATTATCCCGAAGCAAAACGGGTGTTATTAACCGCCTATTCTGATACTGAAGCCGCAATTAAAGCAATTAATGAAGTTCAATTGGATTACTATCTATTGAAACCGTGGGATCCACCAGAAGAAAAATTATTCCCTATTCTAGACGACTTACTAGATGATTGGGCCGCACACTACAAACCTGATTTCGATGGCATAAGAATGGTTGGATACCAGTATTCACCTAAATCTCATGCAATTAAAGATTTTCTGTCAGGTAATCTAATTCCTTATCGCTGGTTAGATATCGAAGGATCAGAAAAAGCAACAGAAATTTGTACGCTTCATGAAATAGAATCTACTCAACTACCAGCAATTTTTTTTGAGGATGGTAGTCACCTTCTAGATCCAACACCTGCACAAATAGCGGAGAAATTAGGGCGTAATCCAACAGCAGAATACGATATTTATGATGTCGCTATCATTGGGGCTGGGCCAGCAGGGCTTGCTGCGGCTGTTTACGGAGGATCTGAAGGATTAAAAACCTTACTCATTGAAAAAAGAGCTCCGGGAGGCCAAGCAGGAACAAGCTCTAGAATAGAAAATTATTTAGGTTTCCCAAAAGGGTTGAGTGGTTCTGATTTAGCTCGTAGAGCCATCACACAAGCAACTCGTTTTGGTGTTGAATTTCTATCACCACAAGAAGTAATTAACATAGAAACCTACGATCAGTATAAAAAAATTTCTATGGCAGATGGTAGCTGTGTAAACGCTAAAGCTGTAATTATAACAACTGGTGTAAATTATAGAATGCTGGAAAGCAAAGGGTTAAGCGATTTTACAGGGGCCGGAGTCTACTATGGTGCGGCTATGACAGAAGCACACGCCTTTAAAAACAAGCAGGTATATATAGTAGGGGGAGGAAATTCCGCTGGACAAGCTGCTATGTATTTATCCACCTATGCAGAGAAAGTACACATTATTATCCGCCGGGAATCTTTGGTAGCAACCATGTCTTCCTATTTAATAGATCAAATTAATGGAACCAAAAATATTGAATTGCTTCCATTCACGGAAGTAATAGAAGCCTCAGGAAATGGTAAACTGCAAACACTAAGAGTGATCAATAACATAACCAATAATGAAGAAGAAGTTAATGCTGATGGATTATTCATTTTTATAGGGGCTAAACCTTACACAGATTGGTTATTAGAAAATGTGATAAAAAATGAGAAAGGTTTTATAGAAACAGGTAAAGAACTACACAAATACGAACACTTTTCTAAAGTTTGGAAATTGGATAGAGCACCATACATGCTAGAAACGTGTAATCCTGGGATATTCGCTGCCGGTGATGTACGCGCCGGCGCGATGAACCGAGTGGCATCAGCTGTTGGGGAAGGTGCCATGAGTATTAAATATGTGCATGAATATCTAGCGGATTCGAATCTTTAATATCTATATCTTACTTTTTTATATATTTTTTATTTCGTTAATTTGGAAAAAAATCACTTTATGAATTTAAAAACAAGCTCATTATTCCTTTTTGGAATCCTTTTAATTGCTAATTGTGCCGAAGTAAACTATATCGGAAAAACTTTTGAACCAACACAAGAAATTGATGTTTTTTTTGATGATAAACTTGTAGATAGAGAATATACCATCATCGGGCATGCAATCGGTTCTGCAGCTTGGGGGTTATCGAACGAAAAAATTCAAGCTAAACTCATAGAGACGGCTCAACGAAAAGGGGCTCACGCCATTATTATTACTGGTATTGGAAAAGATACCATAGTTACTGGGGAAGGTACTTCAACGGATGAAACTCAAATTAACGCAATTTTTATCCGATACGATGACTATTAATGAACCTATAATCTATACCTTGGTTAGTTATTAGTTAAAAGATTGTGGGATATAGATTAAATCTATATCACAACGGTGCCGTTATCCAATGGCTAATTAGTTTACAATCAAAAACCAAGTTTTTTCCGGATACTATCTACTGCTCCATCCTTTGCTGCCTGTTCAAGTTCTTTCTTTTTAGCTTCCAACATTTTTAGTGTGTCCTCGATCTGTTTAATCTGATCGTAGATTCGAACTTCAAGTTTTTTTAGTTCGGTGTTTAATTTGGCCTCGTTTCCATTGATTAATGTAAGAACTTCTAATTTTTTATCTTTAACCTGATGTTTAACACTTTGTTCAATCTTTAGCCGTTTTAATTCCACTTCATTTTGAACTGAATTCTGCAGAGTATTTAAAAATATATCATCTATATTTGAGTTTACATTAGCTTTTAAAACTCCACTTGTATTATTGATTAATGCCGTTGCTTTAATTTGGTCTGTGTCAGAAATGGCTTTTTTAACTAAACGCTCAATGGTACCTACCTGTTCTTCAGCACTTTCAAAATCAAAATCTAATCCAGTTGCTTGAAATTCAATACTGCTTTCAATTTTTTTATTCTCTACTGTTAAATTCATAGCTAAAGAACCCTTTCCAGATTTCAAATCATAGGGTAATAATTCAGAGGGTGAAAGTTTTGTATTAGCTAATGAAAATCCTGAATATGCGTAAGTGATAGATTCTTTTCTATCTTCTGAGGTGTAATCCAACAAACCTGTTAATGTCATTTGTGTGTTTGATTCATTCTTACCAGAAAGATTTATTTTAACAGGCTTATCTGTTTTGCTTTGATCAGTACTAAGATTTTCTATTACACCAAATAATGCGGTATTATTATTTGTTAATCCAGATACTTCAATTTTTTTTACCCAAAAACTAGGTACATCATATTTTTCTGAGAATGAATAATCTTTTCCTTCATACCGTGCGGGTTTTTCTTGTTCATTTTTTTCATCAATAAAATGTTGGCTAAATGCTCTAGCCATTGCCAAATATTCTAAATATCTATTTAAATCGGATAACAAAGTTTCTCCAAAAAGTACTATTCCAATACTTTGAGCATTGATTTTAGGTAATTTTGCAACATTTTGTGCTTTTTTTATATCGTTATCAATCCATTGGTCTAGTCTTTTAATACTATTTGTTGAGTTACTGAAATCTGATTGAAAATTATCTTTAAGAGTCCCAATTTCTTTTTTTATTGAATCCGATTCTTTAATTGCTTTTTGGACTACTTTAATAGCCGCTATTGCATTAGGTAAATCTTTTAATTCTTCAATCTTTACCGTGTTTATGTTCTTTTGAATATCTATTACATTTTCTTCGATGGTATTGTTAATGATAATTGAATCCCATTTCGTATAGTTGTATTGAAGTGCTTCTGATAGTGAATCCATTTTATGAATTGAATTTAAATCAACCAAATTCATAAGACTATCAAACTGAAGATCAGTTTTAATGGTTGCAAACTGTGTATTTGCGTTATCCTCTATCTTGGATGTTACTTGCTGAGTTATATTTCTAAAGAAATTCGAATCATTTTTGCTCCCACTTTCACTGCTTTTTTGCTTTGCTTTCATTTTACTTTCAGGCAGAGCGCCATCGGTTTTTCGATCTATATGCATCATAAAATCAGTTAATT
>JAYPYN010000052.1:0-4090 GCA_038154605.1 Balneolaceae bacterium | reverse complement strand
ATATTATCAATAACTACATTGTTCCAAAAAAGAGGCCACAATTGAATATCAAGTTCTGTTTTTCCCATTTGGAACGTATTCTGCATAGTATTTTTTGGATTTGTTACTTGTAGTTGCGACCATCCAATTTTTAATTCCGTTGGATTAAAGGTAAAATCATCTATTTCTACCAAGGCACCATTCATAATGCTTAATCGTTGTTCTAATTTCCCCTCAAGTAAATCATCGGTAAGTAAAAAATAGCAGCCGCCTATAATTCCAACAACAACAAGTATGCTGATTAATCCCTTTATTCTCATAATCAATCCTTAATCTTGTTTACTATTTGATATATGGAGTAAAATTTTGTGCCTTTTAAAATTTTCACAACCCTCCATTTTTGAAATTTCTCATATATATGCACCCTGTATTGTTTAACTAGTACAAGTACTGCTGGGAACATGACAATACTCAGAGTTATGGATGAGATAAAACTTCCTATCATAACGGTATTATAAAATCGGGTTATCGCCCACCATTCGTTGTTATACAAATGAATCCAAAACGATTGAAAATTTTCTTTTTCCAACAACCATATTCCAATATTATGAAACATTGGATCTGCCAAGTATGCAACCCCACTAAAAAAAGTAAATGCAAGAACTACCATTCCAAGATTAACCTTTAACCCTATAATTAAGAGTATAATTATTAAGTTAAGAAAAGAGAACAAAGGCGTTAAACCTATAATCATTCCTAAAACAAATCCGCCCGTTATTTGTACTGGAGATGCATCTGAAGAGAGAGCATTAATTAATTTTGAAAAATATTTTATACCTAAAAACATAGAAATTTATACAGTATTTTTGGAAAGGGTTTAAAAGGCAACGAAAATTCATAATCCGATATAATATAATTATCTTAAGCAATGTTTCAATTCATATAATTAGTTGTAAATGCAGATACCAATGTTTAGAATAAATTTTTTCTTGATAGTTGCCACCCTATTATTTTTGGCGTGTGATGATAATAATCCTAATATGCACACACTTAAAACTAATGTAATCCCAGAAAATGCTGGTACTATTTTGCCTTCTAATAATATTGAGGTTGAAGAAGATTCTAAGGTTGTAATATCTGCTGTGACTGAAGAGGGATATGTGTTTAAAGAATGGACTGGCAACGTAACTTCATCAGATAACCCTCTAGAACTCATTATTACAACCGATACTGAAATAACCGCAAATTTCATCGAAAATAACAGCACCGATGCCCCTCAATATCCATGTGTAAATGGATTGGCAAATGATACTTATCCATGTGCTAATTTAGATCTTTATGCTCATCTAACACCTAGCCAATTAGGCGGAAGTAGGTTGAATGATATTTGGGGATGGAAAGACCCAGTCACTGAAAAATTATATGCCATTGTTGGACTAACTGACGGGATTTCTTTTGTAGATATAACCAACCCCAATAACCCTATTGTTGTTGGAAATTTAAATGAATCAAGTGTTTCAGCAAAGCGTCTTAATCTAAATTCTCTAGATTATGATCTTTGTAAATTTGGAATTGGAAGTACACAGAGCGCTAAGTCAATGACTGAAGGATCTCCGTGGAGAGATCATAAAGTATATAACGACCATCTATATATTGTTAGCGATGCCCAAGCTCATGGAATGCAAGTGTTCGACTTAAAAAAACTCAGAAATTATAATGGCACAAAGCTTTCTTTCACTGAAGATTATTTATATAACGAAATAGCAAATGCACATAATATTGTAATTAATGAACAAACTGGGTTCGCATATATCGTTGGTGCAACCAATAACGTAAATATAAATACAGCAAATGATTGTAATGATGGTGGCTTACATATGATTGATTTATCCAACCCAATCTTACCTACATTTGTTGGATGTTATAACGACACTGAACCTCCAAGAAGAATATTAGGATCAGCTTATATACATGATGCACAATGTTTGATTTACGATGGTCCAGATTTAGAATATGCAAACAAGGAACTTTGCTTTAGTTCGGCAGAACGATCTGTAGTAGTCACAGATGTGAGTGATAAAAACAATCCCACCACAGTAGGATATACAACCAATCCAAATGTTCAATATACACATCAGGGTTGGGTAACCGAAGACCACTCTTTTCTTGTTGTTAATGATGAATTAGATGAACTAAATATAGGGCGTGAAACCAAAACGCATTTTTTTGATGTAAGAGATCTTGATAATCCCAGTTTTATTGGCTCTTTTACTCATTCATCAAACAGCATAGATCATAATCTATACATTAAAAATGATAAAATTTATTTAACCAACTATACATCAGGATTAAGAGTATTAAAATTTGGTGATTTATCAACTTTAGATATTACTGAAATTGCATATTTCGACTCTAAGCCTAATAATAATAGTGCATTATTTGAAGGAACCTGGAGTAATTATCCATTTTTTGAAGAAGATATAATCATTATAAGCGATATAGAAGACGGTTTATTTATCTTAAAACCTGATTTTTAGATGTTTTTTCTTTTTATAAAATTTGTACGAACCACATATATCTTTTTTGATTTATAAAAAAGATATATGTGGTTCGAAAAGTTACGTTATAGTTGCTTATTGTTTAATTTAATAGTGCAAAAGATTTTAGAAATTTAAATTATTCCGATTTTAATGGATTTATTTGACAAACTACAAGAACGCCCTAGCCCACTTGGGCCATTTACTTCTCAAGGGTATGGATATATCACATTCCCAAAACTTGAAGGCCCACTTGGACCAGAAATGAAATTCAATGGGAAAGATGTAATTGTCTGGAGCATAAATGATTATCTAGGTATTGGTAGTAATGAAGAAATAAAAAAAGTTGATATTGAAGCAACAGCTAAATACTCTCTTAGTGCTCCTATGGGTGCTCGTTTAATGACCGGTAATTCTGAGGAACATGAAGCTTTGGAAAACGAGCTGGCTGATTTTGTGCATAAACCAGCCGCCCAACTATTAAATTTCGGATATCAAGGCATAATGAGTACCATTCATGCTTTGGTTGATCGAAATGATTTTTTGATTTATGATGAATTAAGTCATGCTTGTATCGTTGATGGCAAACAACTAGCAATGGCTGACAAATCTGTTTTCAAACATAATGATATTGAAAGTTTTAAAAAGCAATTATATCGTGCAGCTACTAGAAAGAAAGGGAATTCTTCTATTCTTGTAGTAACAGAGGGTGTTTTTGGAATGACTGGAGATCTTGGAATACTCCCAGAAATTATTGAATTAAAAAAAGAAGTTCCATTTCGCTTACTTGTTGATGATGCGCATGGATTTGGTACGCTCGGGCATGATGGTTCCGGTACTGGAACCCAACTTGGATGCCAAGATGGAATTGATATCTATTTTGGCACCTTTGCAAAAGCAGGGGCTTTAATTGGAGCTTTCATTGCTTCTGAACCAAGGGTTGTCCAATTTTTAAAGGCAAATGCAAGAAGTCAAATTTTTGCTAAATCACTTCCTTTGCCTATCGTAGTTACAGCACGTGAGCGTTTAAAATTAATTCGTGCCCATCCTGAATGGAGAGAAAAACTTTGGAGCAATACAATAAAATTACGTGAAGGTTTACAAAAAATAGGATATAATGTATTGCCATCAGAAAGCCCTGTAACCCCAGTATTAACTTCAGGTAGTACTGATTTATGCGCCGATATCATGCGTAAAATGAGAGAAGAACATGGAATTTTTGTCAGTGGTGTTGCTTACCCAGTTGTACCACGCGGGATGGTACTTATTCGTTTAATTCCAACCGCTGCACATACAGAAGAGCATATCAGTAAGACGCTCGATGCTTTTTCCTCAATAAAAGAGTTTGTAATGGCTTCTGGTAATAAAACAACAGCACCAAAACTTGAACATCTTTAATCAACATCTTCAGAAATGAAGATGTGTTATATTTAATTGAATTAGATTATTCTCCACAATTTAAAAAAACAGAATATCCAAAAACTTAGGTGAAGCCATTATGTCTATTAATAATGGCTTAAAATTCAATTATTCTTCAGAATTATTTGACTCACCCATATTATTAGTACTGGATG
>JAYPYN010000051.1:1348-14002 GCA_038154605.1 Balneolaceae bacterium | reverse complement strand
TTTGTAACGTTTTCCATAAACCAAGCTTTGAGCACAGAATCTTTTTGGAACTTCTTAACCGCAATAATTCTTAGAAATACCTCTGTTAATTTTAGTCCTAGTGATTTATCAGCTTTCCCAGAGCGATTAGAATTTGAAAAACTAACACATGGAGGACTTCCTATTATTACATCAGAATCAGGAAGGTCATTGATAAGATCAATAGATTCCCAGTAATCTAGAATGTTTCTAGGCTCATCATTCAGCCCAAAATTGTGATTAAAGGTTTGCACAGCAGGTGTCCAATGATCAATCCCCTTGATTATCTCAAAACCTTGTTGCCTGAACCCTTCCGAAAATCCACCTGCTCCGCAGAACAAATCAATGACTGTTAGTTTATCCAAAAAATAATTTTTCGTTATAATATAAAATTTAACATTTTGTTTTTTTTATTCATAAACATAATATTATAATATTTACAAATAAGATTAAATGTGGATATGCTCCAATAATTGAATATGCCAAAAATAGCGAATTAAGTCTAGGTGCATCAATAATTCTATTACCTTACCTAATGCAGTCAGGCTTTGAGCTTTTGGTACTTTTGGATCAAGCTAAAAATACATGATACCATAACCAAGAAGTTGTATGGATGCTAAGTGGCTTTATTATAACGTGCGCCCGTTATCGAAGAATTGGTCCATAGATGTTAGAATGTAATGAAAATGAAAGATGTGAATTTAAAAACGTGCGTTATTACTCATACATTTCTGTGAGGGAAAGTAGTTCTTTCAATTCCTCTACGCGTTCTAATTCTTTGAGGCGTTCATAGCTATGTATCAAATTTCGAATGCATCGAACTAAAATTTCTAAATCTGTAGCAATCTTAAAATGATCTGGTTTTGGCTCTATATTGTTTTTTTTCAAGAAAAAATAGCATTGATCATAAGAAACTATAGCTCCGTTATCGTAGGGATCTATTAATACCTCTTCTTTTTCACTCACATAATTTAACATAAAATGGATAGGCATATTTACCCCATAAAAGGGTAGTTCAAGCCGGCGAGCAATGAACATAACAATCAGGCTTAGTGTAATGGGTAACCCTCTTCGGCGGCGGATCACTTGATCGATAAAACAATTGGCGGGATTATGATAATCTTCGGTATCGCCAGAAAAATTTAGATCCTCAAAAACAAATTTAATGAGCTGTTTCATCTTGCGGCGCTCATCCAAACGGTAGCGAATAGTAGGTTCTACCATTCCTGTAAAATGATCGAGCTGTTTTTGAAAATTTGATATCCTAAGGGTTGGATTTCCAAATCTTGAAAGTGTAAAAATAGCTAATTCCAATGATTTTCTATTTCGAACACCTTGTTCTAACACGTCATGAAAATCAGATTTTAATGTAGGAAAAGTTAGCTGATGAATGATGTTGCTGGCCTTAGTTTTTTGGATTTTATCCTGAGTTTCAATCCGAAATTCATCCAGCAAAGGAACTGCATTTTCACCTAATTCTGTAAATCTATGTTGTACACTTTCTTGAATAAAAGGATCGGGATCCTCCAAGAGTAGTAATAAAGATTCTATTTCTGATTTATTGGTCATACAACGTTATATATAGGGTTTAAAATAAATAAACAAATGCACAAATTCTTATAATGGTTTTATGTTCCTATATTCTTAGCAAAAATTTAATACTATGAAAATCAACGTTTCTTCAGAAATAGGGCACCTTGAGGGAGTTATCGTGCATACCCCTGGCCACGAAGTTTCTTTAGTTAACCCAGAAATTGCGGATGAATTACTTTTTGATGACATCATTTTTGAGGATGATGCTCGCAACGAACATTTGGATATGTTAAAGGTATTTAAAGCCGCCATGAGCAGTAATGGAAAGGTGTTTGAAATATCTGATCTATTTTTTGAAACGCTTCATATCGATGATGCCTCGCCTTATTTTATTGAACAATTGGTGAAGGAATTTCATGAAGAAAACCTTCAAGGTATTGAGAAGGAATTATTAGCCTTATCACCCGAGGAATTACTCACATTTAGTATCGAAGGTGTATTCCACGCATCAAAAGATTTTAATCTACATCCGTCTCCAAACCTTCTTTTTACCAGAGATTTAGCTGCTGTTTGTGCAGATTCTATTTTAATTTCGAGAGCTGCAACCCATGCCCGCTTACGCGAATCGTTAATGATGGAAACCATTGTAAGCTACCATCCCTTGTTTAAAGAAATAAAAAAGAATGCGATTAAAATTTCTGGTCATCAAAGTATTGAGGGTGGCGATATCCTCATTCAATCAGAAAAGTTGGTTCTTATTGGAATGAGTGAGCGCACCTCATTTACAGGTTTGTTAAAAGCCGCAGATGGGTTATTAAGCCATGGGGTAGAAACGGTGTTAGCCGTAGACATCCCAAAACAACGAGCAAGCATGCATTTAGATACGGTGTTTACCTTTATATCGGGAACGGAATGTGTGGCTTTTCCGCCTGCAATTTTGGAACAGCAAGATAATGTTATAGCTCTACAAAAGGTGGGGGATAAAGTAGTTGCTGAGCAGCGTTCTAATCTAAAATCTGCACTTAAAGAATTTTCAGGAACTGATTACACTTTTATTAAATGTGGCGGTGAGGATAGAACTAGCCAATACCGCGAACAATGGACCGATGGCGCAAATATGTTTGCCTTGGCACCGGGTGTAGCCGTTGGTTATGAAAGAAACACAAAAACGTTTAATACCCTGGTTGATCACGGCTACTCGTTTATGAATCAATTTGAATTTGTGGAGGAGTATCAACATAAAGAATTACCGTTAACCGCCGACACAAAAATTGCTGTAAGTTTCCAAGGTAGGGAACTTTGTCGTGGGCGTGGAGGCGCTCGTTGTATGACCATGCCCATCTCTCGTAAGCCCCTAAGTTCTATTTCTTGAGTTTAAATCCATTCCAATCTGTTAGTGAACCAATGACCTCATCAGATAAAAAACCGTTTCGATTGAGAGACTTTCTTCCATTATCAGGTAAAAATAAACCCTCTATAAAAACTCTCTTTAAACATGGGTTGCTGTTTGTTGGTACGTTTATATCGGTATCCTTGGTAAGCACATTATTGGTTGGCAAAGGGTTATTAACCACAGAAATTTGGGGGATGATAATACCTTATCCAAGCGAAGTTGACGTAATGCGCGGAGTACTTTTTGCCACCTTATTACTTTCTTTTCTAACGGCGCATGAGTTTGGCCACTACTTTGCAGCCGTATATCATAACATTACCGTTTCATTGCCTTACTATATTCCAATTCCGGTTGGTATAGGTACACTTGGAGCAGTAATTAGAATTAAAGAACAAATTCAAGAAACCAATAAAATGTTTGATGTTGGCGCCGCAGGACCAATTGCTGGTTTTATTGTATCTATTCTAATTCTGTTTATTGGATTTATTACCGTACCTGATGTTAGCTACCTAAACGAATTTGGGGATCATCAATATGTTGTCGAATATCATCAACAGTATGGCGATTATCCCGACGGACCGATGTTAGGAAACGATCAAGTAGCGTTCTTTTTTGGAGGCACTCCTTTGTATAATTTTCTTTCTTCTTTTTTTGTGGATGCTCCCCCTCTATGGGAAATTATGCATTATCCATTTTTATTAGCAGGATGGTTTGGCCTTTTTTTTACCGCACTTAACTTAATGCCTGTTGGTCAACTTGATGGTGGGCATATTTTATACACCTTAATTGGCTATAAAAGACATCGCCTAGTTGCGCGCCTATTTTTTATTGTGATATCAATTTTTGCAAGCTTAGAAGCAATACCCATCATTCATGGATTTGTTTATGATTTTGAGAATCATCTTCAACTTCTTTCTTGGACTATTTGGATTGGTGTACTGTTTTTAATGTATCAAAAAGCTTTTCGGAGAGATCCCGTTTGGGTTCCGGCAGGTTTAGTTACTACTGTAATAATAGCACTAGGCTATTCAGTTTTTTTTGCACGTGATGATGGAACCGAGTCGTCGCTTATTTGGCTATTTTGGATATTTTTCATCACTTTTTTTGTTCGTATCGAACATCCTCCAGTACTTATAGAAACTGAACTTACTCCAACAAGAAAGGTGCTCGGTTGGTTAAGTATGCTTATCTTTATGCTCTGCATCAGCTTTAACCCTTTATCCATTAGATAATTCATCCCATGAAAAAATTACTCTTCATCTGCCTCGTTTTAGGATTTTTAGCGTGTTCATCAAACGAAAAATCAACTCCAAAAAATAATACCCCACAAGAGCAAACTCTTGCTGAAGAAATAACTACACTTTTAGATGCCGATCAATATGCAGAGGCACTTGAAGTATTACATGCCTTAGAAGACACCGACGAATCACGCAAACTGCGAGAGATTACTCACCTTAACTATGGGCTTTTCTTAGAATATAGAGATGCAAATGTGACCAACATGCGCGATAAGATGAATGGTGCTTTACGCCAATACATCGAAGTATTGAAAATTAATCCTGATAATGAAAAGGCGACCTCAGAAATAGATCAGATTTTAAGCATTTATTCCAGTTTTCCAGACCGTTCACCTGATGCCGATGTTGTAGAAGCTCTAAAACAATTAGGATTTAATATATAGAAAAAGGTTCCGTTCCAATGTTCACTTTTTAGTAATATTGATAAGTAACCGTTTAGCATGGATTGAATAATGAATATCCAAAACAGAAAAGCATTTTACGATTACACCATTGAAGAAACTTTTGATGCAGGCTTGGTACTTCAAGGAACTGAGGTTAAATCGTTAAGGAAAGGTAATGCTAGTTTTACCGATGCTTTTGCTTTTGTGAAAAATGGGGAAGTTTGGTTACGCGACTTTTATATTAAACCGTTTGAGCAGGGTTCGTACTACAACCATGATCCTAGAAGGGATAGGAAATTACTACTTAGTAAAAAAGAGATTCGAGAGTTAGACCGCGCTGTTCTTCAAAAGGGGAATACTATCATTCCGCTTAAAATCTTTTTTAAAAATGGGTTTGCGAAAGTTCAGATTGGTTTAGCAAAAGGGAAAAAACGATTCGATAAAAGAGAAAGTATCAAACAGAAGGATACGAAACGCGATGTAGATAGGGCTTTAAAAAGCGGAAAAGTTCGAGTTTGATGAATTATGAAATCTATTCCCATTAGGAATAAACTCCTACACCTTACATTATAATTAACATTTTTAATCCTTTTAAAAAAGATTCCACACTTCTAACTCATATAGATGGGAACTGAAATAGCTGGTTCAAGATAGGTTACTGCACCCGATCTTGTATGTGATGGTAGGAAGCAATTCTTTAGCCTACACTTACTTTAGTTTTAATCAAAAATTTAGAGATCATAATTCTTTTGCATTCGAGCAGTTTAGGATCATATCAAATTAACCTAGCAATGTTCATTTATTTCGATGAAACTCTTTTAAATGAATTAATAAGTAGTACATAATAAACCAAACTGCTCAACAAATATATTACCATAAATATAACGTCTTCCATTAATGTTGTTGAATCAGAATTATATAAATCACTCGATTGATATGAAATAACACTATATATAATGGCTAAAGGTAATACTATCGTTATAAAAATTATCAATACTCTAAAGCCAATAACCCATGAAAGAGCAAAATATCTTTTGAAAAAATCTTGTCCATCCCCCGATGAATTCGCTTTAAAAATTGAATATGATCCCCAAATTGTGATAGCTAAACCAACAAGAAACTCAATAAATGTGATTAAATTCTCTGAGGTACTTCCATAAGTTACCATTAAACCTAAAATCGAATAAGCTAGAAAATATTTAAACCCTTCTTGATCTGTAAATTCATTATCTACAATCTTTCGTTCTAGCTCTTTTATGTTAAACCAAATCATAAACTATAACTTAAGGCTTTTTAATAAATATTACTAGTTTCAGTTTGGTATTATTACGGTCTATCCTTTATCTAAAAGTACGTTTCTTTTTCGTTGCTAAACTTCCTGTTAACGTGGCTAATCCACTCACTAATCCACCTAAAACACCAGTTATCAATACAACAATAAGTGGAGATCCAACGCCTAGCATTTCTGCAATTCGAGTGGAAAGTATGCCCTCATTTGCAATGTGAACGTACAACGCTTGACCGCCCCAAAGTAGAAAGACACCAAAAAATCCCCATAAAAAAGAAGGGACCGCTTGTTGTTTAAATGAGTAACCAAATATTAAACCTGGTAAAGCAATACTCCACCAAGGAAGAAAGATGTTCAAGGCAAATGCTCCGATTAATATCACCAATGCTAACATCATGTTAATTATCTCCGTTTAGTGTGAGTTGATACAGTGAGGCATCAGGTTTCTCGCGGTAAAAGTTTAACTCAAAATGCTCGCCCGTTCGCCAGTTATAGGTAAAGGAGTTATAGTTGGGTGAACCTGGATTCCCTGAAATTCCACCAGGATAGACTCCCCAGCCTTTTATTTCTGGTCCTAACTCAACTACCATTCTCCAACTTGGTCCGTACCCAAAACGTGTTGCATTAATTGCTTCTGATGAACCACCAGAATATACATCATTTGCTCCCAATCCAGGAATTTGACCCACATGATCGATGTCGTTATCTATCACATAGCCCCAATTCCATGGTTCACCTACCGAGCCATAATAGGTAGCCATCGTATCATAAGCTTTTTTGTATGCAGCCGTAACAAGCTGTTCCATAGTTTCTTTTTCATCCGTAGTGATATTATCTATGAACTCAAAATTGGGTTCATCCTTCAATACTTCAACAACTCGATCTCTATCAGGATATCTTAACGAAGCGCCAGAGGCTTCATATTCGTCCCTAAAAATAGAACGATATAATTCTTGCCACCAGTAGTAGAAAAAACCAGGTTGCTTAAGATTTGCATTCATTTCATAGTTCCAGTTATTCATATCTGAAGAAAAATCTTGTTCTTCCGAACTCAAGCTATCCAGTTCTAACCAATTTAACAGATTAGGCATTATACTTTCGGCATGCATACTAAAATTATCCATCTGCATATCCATCATATCTTGAGGGGTAATGTTATCCATATTTCGAAGTAAGTTATTTATTCGGCGGCCTCGCTCATAAGGAGCGTATTCATCAGCTAGATAATATGGGTAAGAATCATGTGCCGACTCTTGGTTAGCCGAACTTACAAAACCACTGGCAGGATTTTTTATATGCGGATTATGTGCATGAGGTATCCAGCCTTGCCAATCGTAAGCAGGGTCGCGACCATCGCTCACCGTTTGACCTTGGTAATCCCATTTGTTTGGAAATTGGCCATTAACCCAGATTGCAATGTCACCTTCATTGGATGCAAAGACGAAATTTTGTGCGGGAGCTACATAGCTCTTTAAGGCTTCTACATATTCGTCGTAGTTTGTAGCTTTATTTAAACCGATAAACGTTGATAAACTATTTCCTGCTTCATGACCTATCCAGCGCATTGCATGATAAATAGGTTCTGCTAGTGTATCATCGGGATTGGCCAGCATAACAGGTCCATGATGGCTAAAAACTAGAGTATCAATAATAGTTTCACCGCCTCTAATCTTAATTTCTTCGATACGTTTTTTTGTTGCTATCCAACTTCCGTCATACCAATATTCATTTTTGGATGCATCTTTAAATTCAATTTCATACCAATCCATTACATCCGAACCTGTATTAGTAACCGAAAAGGCGATATGCTCATTAAAACCGATGAATATTCCTGGACCTCCTTGAAAAGTAACGCCATAGGTGTTATACCCTGGTGCGTGTAATTGCATTTCCATCCAAATGGAGGGTAAGGATAAACGAAGATGGGGATCACCAGCTAAAATTGGATGTCCACTTGCTGTTTTTGTTCCATCTACCGCCCAATTATTAGATCCTACTCCAGCGTTTGGTTCCCAATATTGAATTCGTTCGGCTGTTTTAGGTTTAAAATTGGAATCAGGTTTAGGTGGTCGTTCCGCATCAAAGTCCCAAATTTTAGATTTTGGAATAATAGCTTCCAACATTTCGGGATCGGTGTTAAAAAATTTATCGATATAATCTTGTCCAAAATATGCTTTGGTTCTAGATGTTCTATCATCGCTACTTCCACCGGATAAGGTTCTGAGCATATTCATATGCAACAAGCTTGTTTTCAGTGGTGACCATGGTTCGGGGGAAAAATCCAATATTTTGTATTCAAGTGGATATTCGGATGGTTTTAGTTGTTGTATATACGCATTCACTCCCTCAGAATATGCACTAAGTATCCTTGCACTTGCAGAATCCTGCATGGCAACGTCCACTTTTTTCTCCGCTGCCCAAGGCATTCCCCATCTTCTTGTAGTTACATCGCGTTCTTGAACGCGCGGATTTTCACCAATTAATTCAGAAAGGCGACCTGCTGCGTCATAGGTTTGTATCTCCATCTGATAAAGACGCTCTCTGGCAGTTACATAGCCTTGAGCTAAAAAAAGGTCATGCTCGTTTTGTGCAAAAATATGTGGAACTCGCCGCTCATCATACACAACGGACACTTCGTCAATCAGTCCTTCGATGTTTAATTCTTCACTTTCAGGTAATGATGTTTCGGCATTTGTCCAAAATCCTGCATTAGGATCAAAAAATTTACCCAAAGGTGGAATGGATCCAATCTTCGTGTTCATAGCATAGAGTACAATCACTAAGGTGATTCCCGATATAATTGACTTCATTTAATGATGTGCTGAGTTAAAAAAAGATGCTCGAATTTATAATTTTTACTAGTTATTTCTTAATTCAATTACCAAAGCATCATTTTCATGCAAAATACGCTACCACCACTCTTTAGAAATTCATCCGTATTAAATTCGTGAACGATAAACCCTGAGTTCTCGAGCTGTTTATTTACTTCTACACACCCTTTTTGAATAAATACATTCTTCCCATCAGGAGCAGTAGCATTACATGCGAAAAGTTCTTCCGCTTCATATTGATTGGCTTCGATTACCGTTGAGAACATACTTCGAATGTTCTTTAAACCGTCTTCAGTAAATGCAGCTGGGTAAATGAGCACTGTATGCTCATTTAAAACACATAAACAAGTATCTAAGTGATAGAATTTTTCATCGATAAGTTCTAGAGCAATTATAGGAGTATTAAATGTAGATGCGATATGTGTATACACATCCGAAGATGAACGGTATCCATATCCGCCCCAAATCAAGCGTTTTTTGAAGTGCCAAATGGCATCCCCCATGCCTTCAAACTCAGAAAATTGGCTTTCATCGAGGTGAATTACATCATAAGAACTTTGTTGGTATACTTTTTTTATGTGTGAAACTTCTCCTTTACGTTCAGGCGAATGCATTACACTCATTATCACTTCTTTTGAGCCATCTGCTTTGATGTTAGGTAAGCTTTGGTTGGCACAAAAAACCATATCGGGGAATTCTTCTTGCGCTGCTACTTCGTACACACTCAAGCCTAACTTTTTATATGCTAAAGATAATTGTTCCCACTCGTTGTACGCTTTTTTTACATCAACCGAGCCTATATGCCCTTCCATATGAGGATTTATCACATATTTTACATCGAAAAATGTAGGGTTTACCACCATCACTTTTGTTGGTGCTGGCATATCCTCTATATCTGCTAGTTTAAAATCTAGTTGACTAGAATGCGTAATTACTCTATTCATTAGGTCTTAAGAATTAATGTTGATGTTTTCCTTAAAGGAACATTTCGAGAGTGGGAGAATAGGTACAAAGAATACGAATAAAGGATATTGAATTTCCATTGCTAATTGCTTCAATAGATTTACATTCTCCCTATATTCCAAGCTAGTACAAATTATTGCAAACACTACGGATGTCTAATAAAAATTTGATTATTGCCTTTGGAGGTTCTTCTCCCGAACATGAAGTTTCGGTGCTTACCGCCATGCAGGTTTTTGGTGCGATGGATGAAAGTGACTTCACATTAGTGCCTCTTTATATAACTAAATCAGGGAAATGGCTCGGAGGAGATGGGCTAAAGGATTTAAATAATTACAAAGATTTAAAAGCATTAGAACATAATTCTATTTCTGTTGCCTTCTCGAAAAATGAAATGGGAATTACTTATCTAACACAACAAAGTAAATCAGGTTTTTTTAGTAAACCTTTATCTATTCCAGTGTATGCGGTAGTGTGTGCTTTCCACGGAAGTGAAGGTGAAAACGGAGCTTTTCAAGGTGTTTGCGAGCAATTTAATATTCCTTATACAGGCTCTGGAGTACTTGCTTCTTCAGTTGGCATGGATAAGGTTAAAGCCAAACAATTGTGTGAAGCTAATAACATCCCAATTACTTCTAGCCTCGATTTTTATGAACATGATTGGGAGCAACATCAAGATACCATTCTAAATGAAGCCGAGTTGCTAGGATTTCCTCTAGTGGTTAAGCCTGTAAATTTAGGCAGTAGTATTGGAGTTAAAAAAGTGGAAGATAACGAGGAGTTGATTGAAGCAGTTGAAATTGCCTTTCGTTATGATGCACATCTTCTTGTGGAAGTTGCCGTTCAGCCTTTGATGGAAATAAATTGTTCGGTTCTTGGCACTGCTGAAGATTGCCGAGCAAGTGTATGCGAGCGTCCATTAGGAACCACCGAAACACTTTCCTTTGAGGATAAATATCAACGTGGAGCTGGTGCCGATAAGGGTATGGCTTCCGCAGATCGTGTGATACCTGCTGATATCTCAGATGAGTTAACAACGCACATTCAATCTTTGGCGCTACACACATTCAGAACTTTTGATGCGTCCGGTGTGGCACGTCTTGACTTTCTTGTTAATACCGACACCCAAGACGTTTATTTTAATGAGATAAATACCATCCCTGGATCATTTTCATTTTATCTGTGGGCAAAATCTGATCTTACTTTTAAACAACTGGTTGAAGAACTAATTGAAATTGCATTAAAGCGACATCAAGCTAAAAATGGAAGAATTCGTAGTTATGACACCAATCTATTAAGTGAAAAAGCAACCACAGGTATTAAGGGATTAAAAGGAATAAAATGAGTGCCGCTAGTTTGAGTATTGGCATTATTGCCAACCCTAAAAAGTATGAGGTAAAAGCTGTTTTTGAAACGGCTCTTTCTTGGGCCGAAAGTAAAAAAGTGAGGCTTATAGTTTCTAAAGCTATTTGCGAATTACTGCATCCACAAGAATCTGCAACCCTCACACTTACCGAAACAGATGTGCAAACGATACAGCTTGCAGATGTTATTGTAGTAATGGGTGGCGACGGAACTATCTTATACACCGCAAGAATTTCAAAAAATAATCCAAAGCCGGTATTAGGTGTAAATAGTGGCCGACTTGGTTTTATGACCAACACCAAGAATGAAGAGCTAGTTGAAGCTTTAGAGCAGGTGCGAACCGGCAACTATACGTTAGATCGCCGCCATTTTTTGAAGGCAATGGATGCCTCTGGTGAAGAGTTTTTTGCATTGAATGAATTTCTTTTTACTCGAACGGATAGTACCTCTATGATTAATATTTCTGCGGAGTATGATGGGAATCCCATCAACACCTATTGGGCAGATGGTCTTCTCATTGCCTCACCTACTGGATCAACGGCTTACAATCTCTCATCCGGTGGACCAATTGTTGCACCAGGATCTGGGGTGATTGTATTAACACCTATTAACCCGCATACCCTAACTTCGCGCCCGCTGGTTGTTGGTGCTGATAAAGGAATAACAATTAAAGTGGATGATCAGCCATCGAATATTCTTTTTTCTTATGATGGAGTTGTTAAAGAAGTGGATAGTTTGCCTTTTAATGTGGAAATAAGGAAATCGAATATTGCATTTCCTCTAATTCAACTTCCAGACCAAAATTACTTCGATACTCTTCGAAAAAAACTTATGTGGGGACAGGATTCGAGGCGAAACAAACAGTAATACTTTATATTTCTTCAACTAAGATTGCCTCTATACTCTCATTCATCCATTCTTTATCTTTACCCCATATAACCACAAAGCGGAATAGCTTTAACAGAATTAAAAACTCATTAATCAAACCATGAAAGTAACAGTAGTAGGCGCTGGGGGCAATGTAGGATCAACCGTAGCACTAAGTGTAGCACAAAGAGATTTTGCAAAAGAAGTAATAGCTCTAGATTTAGCGCGAACCGTAGATGACAAAACCTTCTATCCATCTAAAGGGAGAGCCTTAGACCAATGGCAAGTTTCTCCTATCGATTTATTTGATACACGCGTAAAAGGAACCACCGATTATGCAGATACCGCTCATTCTGATGTATGTGTGATTACAGCAGGTGTTCCTAGACGCCCCGGTATGAGTAGAGATGACTTACTTTCAATCAACGCAAACATAGTGGAAAGCGTTACAAAAGAGTTGGTTAAATACTCCCCAGATACTATTCTTATCATAGTTTCAAATCCTTTAGATGTAATGGTTCAAGTAGCGAAAGATGCATCGGGGCTTCCCTACGAAAAAGTAATGGGTATGGCTGGTATTCTTGATACGGCTAGATATCGTGCCTTTATTGCCGAAGAAATTAATGTATCTCCAAAAGACATTCAGGCTATGTTGATGGGTGGGCATGGAGATACCATGGTTCCTCTACCAAGATTTACTACCGTCTCTGGATTACCT
>JAYPYN010000051.1:0-1338 GCA_038154605.1 Balneolaceae bacterium | reverse complement strand
TGGAGAACTTGTTGGTTTAATGGGAACATCAGCATGGTATGCACCCGGTACCGCTGCAGCGCAAATGGTAGAGGCTATTTTGTTAGATCAAGACCGAATTTTCCCAGTATGTGCACATTTGGATGGGCAATACGGAATTGATGATCTATACATTGGGGTTCCTGTAAAACTTGGAAAAGGTGGAATTAAAGAAGTGATTGAAGTTACACTAACCAACGACGAACAAGAACTTCTTAACAGCTCTGCGAAGCACGTTCGCGGAACATTAGATGCGTTTAACGCTCTGATGGATAAATAATAAGTAACATCGAGGACTAAGGTTCTCACTACTTGCATATTAATCCCTTGTATCTTTGATATGAGGGATTTTTTTATGGGGATAATCGTAATGGCAACACGGAAGCTATTAATTCAAAATCTCTATCGCTCGCTAGTAACGGTTTAGAATTTTCAATACAAAATGTCGCAATAATTACACCTATAGTTTTTTCTTATTGTTATCCCTTGCTTTCCAAGCATTCTAAAATTTTCAGCTGATTGTATTGCAATCTCTTTTCCAAGAACATCATAAATATGCAGTTTAGTTAGCAAGGTTTTTGCAATCTGGAAATCTCTATTTCTTTTAAAGCCCTGCAAAACTTCAGTTAAGATAATATCAAGAAGCTCAACATCACCCCTATAAAGATTCTTATCTAATAATTCAGTTTCAAGACCATCCACTCCATTGAAATAATCAATCCAAACACTACTATCCACAATCATTATACATCGGTTCTCATTGAATCCAGATTACCTGACCATGTTAATTTTCCTTTGTAAGACCTGATTTTCCCCTGATGTAGTCTGTTTAATAATAATTTTAATCCTTCAGTAACGGCTTCTTTTTTGGTGTTAAAAGAACCTTCTTTCAAGACTTCATTCATTAATTCATCATCTATTTCAATATTTATTCTAATATATATGTGTATAATTTTATTAATTATACACATTACTTAAATAACATACTATTGCACTATTATTTTATTCTTAAGGCACCATCTTGTATTATCCTTTAATGTTCAAAATTAACCTCTTTCTTATGAAAATATCTGTTCATCCCATTCTAGTTTGTTTTCTCTTTATGTTGATGGGTACCACTACCAAGATGTTGGCACAACCCAACCTTCAAATTCCAGTTATTGAGAATGGTTTAGCTCAAGTAATCCCTGAATTAGAAAATCCTGAGCTCTGGATTCGAGAAGATTTATGGGTGGAAACAGAATTTGATACCTTTGAGCTAAGGTCAATCGTTTGTATTTGTTCATGCAAGATCAATATAGAGATTGAACCTAAAACAAT
>JAYPYN010000050.1:12086-14038 GCA_038154605.1 Balneolaceae bacterium | reverse complement strand
GAAGGGACTCGAACCCTCGACCTCCTGCGTGACAGGCAGGCGTTCTAACCAACTGAACTACCGGACCATTTGAGAGCATCAAATATACTGAGGTATCGAATTCTAAGTCAACACCTCAGTAAAAAATTATAATAAAGCTTTAACCGCGGAGGTAAGCTCTTCACTTTCTGGTTTAACAGAGCTTCGAAACCGACGTACTAAATTTCCTTCTTTATCGAACAAAAACTTTTCAAAATTCCATTTAATGGCACCATCAAAATCTTGATTAGGCAAACTTGTTAAATAGGTAAATAACGGATGTTGATCTTTGCCCTTAACCGACACCTTAGATGACATTGGAAAATCGACACCATAGTTTAATGTACAGAACTGTTTAATATCTTCATTAGAACCCGGTTCTTGACCCATAAAATTATTGGCAGGGAAACCGATAATTACTAACCCATCATTTTTATACTCTTCAAATAAAGTTTGAAGTCCTTCATATTGAGGTGTATAACCACATTTTGAAGCAACATTTACAATAAGTATAACTTTACCTTGATAATCTATAAGAGGCATAGTTTCACCATCTATGTCAGTTAGAATAAAATCATAAATTGTATCGTTAGTGGGCATAATATTATTTGATAGGGATAAAATTAATAAGGAGATTATAAAAAACTTCATTGTAGAATCATTAAAAGTTAACTATTCTATGAATATAAATTAGAAGTGATTCATTCCATGTATATGCTTAAAGCCATACTTATATTTTCATTTATACAACTAGGCCCCACTTTTATATATGCGCAGATGTTTTCTGTTGATGTAAAAGAGGAAAAAAAAGGGAGTAACAGAACAGTATTAACTCTAGGAACAATATTCACTGACTTTTCATACAGAGGTAATAGCCAGGAAGAAGACCAAAAGAAGTTAGAAATTAAAGACCCAGCACTTTGGCTGAATATTGAAACACGGGGGGTTTTAATAAACCTGTTACTGAAAAACTCTTTAACAGGATATGATGAAGGTTCTTTTATCGATTTGAATCTATCATTAAATAATAAAATAAGAATTATAAATAAACGAAATTTTACGCTTAGTGCTCCTTTAAGGATAACGTCAGGAGCTACGAGTTCAAATAGAGAGAATACAAATATTTCATTCAATCAAACATATATAGGAATCGGAGGTGGTTTATACATCGAAATAAATCCAAAAAATAATATTAAAATCACAAGTCAAGGTGTAATAGGATATGGCTTCAGTAATAGTAACGGTGGAAGATTAGGAGGGACAACAAACCATGCGACAATTAATACAAATATAGAGTTTCAAGAATTAATGTGGAAAAAGAACTTTAGAATAAGCTACAAATACATATTCAGATCCTATGATGTAGATAAGAATCAAATGGGAGACGATATTTATGATTATAATTTAAAAGGACATCATATTGGAATAGGAATATCGCTATGAAAAGTGAAAAGCTACTTTTAGAATTAGAAAGTGTATTAGAACAGTCGGGATATAAATTAAGGAAAGAGAGAGGTTCATTTCGAGGGGCTGATTGTATGATAGAGGGAGAAAAAGTTGTAATTGTTAATAAGAATAAACCCATTGAAGCACAATTAAGCACCATTGCTAATGTATTATCAAACGTTGATTTGAGTGAAACCTATCTAAAACCCGCCATAAGAAAAGAACTAGAAAAATTATGGTCACGGTTAGCAATAGTACCAAACCAATATAACGATCAGTGGGAGTTTAAATAATGAAACTGACTTTTTTAGGTACAGGAACTTCCATGGGCGTACCTGTAGCTGGGGGATTTTTAAAAGAAAAGCTCTATCATGATCCAAGAAATATCAGAACAAGATGTTCGGTATGGATTGAGAGTAATAATCTATCTTTTTTAATTGATGTAAGCCCAGAATATAGAATACAAAGCATACAATCAGGAATAAAAG
>JAYPYN010000050.1:5629-12076 GCA_038154605.1 Balneolaceae bacterium | reverse complement strand
CATGAACACATGGACCATATTGGGGGCTTAGATGAGTTACGAATCTATAATTACAAAAAAAAGGCTCCCATCCCAATCTATACCACCGAGTCTGCCATAAGAAACATAAAATCCCGTTTCGAATATATGTTTGGGAAAGATAAATACCCAGGATCAACTTCACTTGATTTAAATACTATCAATAAAACAATAAAAATAAAAGATGTAACCATCACACCTTTACCTATAAAACACGGCGAGTTGGATATACTTGGCTTTAGAATAAATGATACCGCCTATTTAACAGATGTAAGTGAAATACCAAATTCTACCAAAGAGTTAATCAAAGGCTGCTCAACCATTATTATAAGTGCGCTTCGTTGGGAGCCTGAACACCCTACACACCTAACCATTCCACAAGCTGTAAAAATAATTGAGTCCCTAAACATTCCAAGAGCATATCTGATTCATATGAATAGTTATGTGCAACATGAAGAAAGCAACAGAAACCTTCCTGAGCACATAAATCTAGCCTACGATATGCAAATCATTGAAATAGATTAAAGAAATTTATCTAAGTCGTTGGAGGCTTTTAATTGATCTACAATCTCTTTTACACCTTGTGCAGCATTTAAATTACATACCAAAATAGCATTATCCGTTTCTACAACAGCAACATGATCAACGCCTACTAATGAGATCATCTTTTCAGAGGTTGATACTACAAGATTATGTTCCGATCCAGCGAATGTCGCATTTATAGATTGAATTGCATTCCCAAGCTTATCTTTTTCAGCCAAATCAAACACAGCTGACCAACTCCCAACATCGTTCCACCCAAACTCACCCGGGACTACAAACACCGATTTAGATCGTTCCATGATACCATAATCAATAGAAATGGACTCGCAGGAATGATAAAAATCTTTGATAGCAGGGATGTGATAGTCGGTGTATAATTCTATGGAAGTCTTCGAAAGTTCTTCATACATGGAAGGAAGGTGAGTTTTTATTTCACCTAATACCGTTGATGCTTTCCAAACAAACATCCCACTATTCCAGAAATACTCCCCTGAGGATACAAATTTTTCTGCGGTGGCTAGATTTGGTTTTTCAGTGAACGCGCGGACAGGGTGAACCACATGCTCGTTGTATTCTTCTTTTATCGAACCATTAGCATGAATATAACCAAAGCCTGTTTCGGGTTTATCGGGTTTAATGCCAATAGTAACAAGATGCGAGCCTGATTCTGCTTTTTCAACAGCTGCTTCCAAAAAAGAAAGAAATCGTTCGGGGTCTGTGATATGATGGTCGGCAGGAAGAACAACCATAACCGCATCAGGATCTTTCTTATATAATAATTCGGCAGCGATAGCTACGCAAGGCGCCGTATTTTTAGCAACAGGTTCACCAACAATATTTTCATCTGGAACCTTTGGTAATTGTTCTTTTACAATGGATACATAACTTTCATTGGTTACAACCATTATTCGCTCTTGAGGGATCATTGGCTCGATTCGTTTTGCTGTATTTTGAATCATGGTACCCTCACCAAAAAGGTTTAAGAATTGCTTTGGAAGAGCTTTTGTACTTTTTGGCCAAAAACGAGTGCCAGAACCCCCAGCCATAATTACTGCATAAATCATAGTCTCTTTATTTTTTGAATAGTTAATTTAATTAATACGATATTTTAGATAATGTTATTGAAAAAATCGACCCAATATTTGGTTCACTTGAAATAGATAATGTTTCACCATGGGCTTCAACTATATGTTTAACAATAGACAAACCCAACCCTGTACCGCCCCTTTCACGCGAGCGTGATTTATCTACTCGGAAAAACCGTTCTGTTACACGATGTAAATCAGGCTCATCAATGCCCATCCCTGTATCTTTAACATAAAATTCAATTTTATGTGATCCTTCGAATTCGTTTATACCTACCTGTACATTGCCGCCTCTTACATTATACTTAATGCCATTTTCAACAAGGTTAACAAATGCTTGTCGTAACTGACTTTTATCAGCTTTTACTAACATATTTGGGTCAAAGTCGTGTATCACTAAATCAACACCTTCTTTTTCAGCTTTATAATGAAGGCTTTCAACGACATCATGTATTAATTCAAAAAGATGAATTTCCTCGAACTCAGATTTAAGTTCGCCTGTTTCTAAACGAGAAATTTCCATTAAATCTTTCGTTAAGAAAATAAGCCGATTCACATTTCTCATGGCTTTTTGTAAAAATTTAACATTTACGGTTTCGTCTTCAAGAGCGCCATTTAATAAAGTTTCTATAAAACCCTGAATTGCAAAAATAGGGGTCTTTAATTCGTGGGAAATATCTCCAATAAATTCCTTTCGGTAGTTTTCAGTTTTATTTAATCTTTGAATCTCTCGCTCTACCATTCTACTTGATTTAACAAGGCGCATGGTTATGTAGTCAAGTTCGTCTTCATAGACTGTACGAACATACTCGGGTTCTTCGAATTGTTTTTTTGATATATTTTTTGATACTCTTTCGAGAAGTTTAATTCTCCGATATTCTAATCGATAGCTGACTATGTAACTAATAATAAACACGACCACAAATATAATGGCTGATAGCACCCAGATGGTGGGGGTATCTAAATCGAAAAAATATAAAAGTAAATGCGAGAAAAAAGCAGATAAGAAGCTCGTATAGAGCGAAGATCGGATACCTAGTTTATAGAAAATTTGGGGTCTTTTCTTTTTCTTAATCATTCTTTAAATCTGTAGCCAACCCCTTTTACAGTTTCTATGTAGTAATCGCCTATTTTCTCTCTAATTTTTCTAACATGCACGTCTACGGTACGATCTACCACATAAATGTTATCTCCCCACACCTTATTTAGGAGTGTTTGGCGATCGGTAACCCTGCCTTTTCTACTAGCTAGGAAAAAAAGTAGTTCAAATTCCTTACGTGGTAATTGAAACTCCTTATTATCTTTTTTAACAATGTAACGATCTTTATCAATTTCGAGATCGTGAACTTCTAATTTATTCTCAACACCAGAAGAATCATCGAACCTTCGCATAACCGCTTTTATTCTAGACACTAATTTTGTAGTACTAATGGGTTTAGTAATAAAATCATCACCACCTTTATTCAGGCCTTCAATTTCCGTTTTTTCATCACTCCTAGCGGTTAGAAAAATAATGGGGGTACGCATTAATTTCTTATCCTGCCTCATAATCTCTACCACGTCAAACCCATCCATCTTTGGCATCATAACATCAAGTAAAACTAAATCAGGCTGATGTAAAATGGCGATCTCTATCCCTTTTTCACCATTTTCTGCTGTTAATACTTTAAAACCTTCTTTCTTTAAATTATACTCAATTAAATCTAAAAGGTCTTGTTCATCATCTACAACAAGTATTGTTTTTTTTGCCATTAGTGTGTTTAATTAATTCTATGATGAAAGTGTTATAATTATACTAATGTATTGTGCCAATGTATAATTACTAAATTGTTACGAAGCGTTAAATAACTAAGACAACGTGGGTTATTTATTTAATAAACCAAGCGCCTTTCTAATTACAGCAGAAGAATCGGTATTCGTTCCTTCGTTAATTACTTTCATAGCCGCTTGTTCGGATTCTTTAGCTTTAAAACCTAGGGCAACCAAGGCTTGAATGGCTTCATCAAACACCCCAGAATTAGGAATAGAGGTAGAAGCATTTGAATCAGATTCCAACGTACGAAACTTCTCTTTCAACTCAACAATAATACGTTCGGCCGTTTTTTTACCTATACCTGGAACCCTAGAAAGCGCAACAGCATCGCCACCAGTTATTGCGGCAATTAAATTGCGTGCAGGTAATCCGCTAAGTATAGTAAGCCCTAATTTTGGTCCAACCCCCTTTACAGTAATCAAATGCTCAAAAAGCTGTTGTTCGTTTCTTGAGAAAAACCCAAACAGGCGCTGATCATTCTCAGTAATATGATGGTAAATTAACAGCTTTATTTCCTTTCCTTGAGAATCAATCTGTTCCATGGTTTGATGGGAAACTTCCACTTTATAGCCCACCCCATGTACATCTAGTAATATCGAGTCCGTTCGTTTTTCTTCAATAAAACCTTTTAAAAATGCAATCATAGCTTCCTTACACGTTCTGGATTTTGTTCCACAAAATTTGCCCAATCCCCTTTTTTGTTATTTTGATGGTGTTTTTTTTGAGCCGAAGGAATAACGCGACCGTTCATCATGTGGCACCATGCAACAGCGAGCGCATCGGTTGCATCGGTTGTCAATCTTTCGTCGGGTAATTGTACCATTTTTTTTAACATAAACGCCACCTGATCCTTACTAGCGTTTCCGTTACCCGTAATGGATTTTTTAACCACTTTAGGAAAATATTCTACAGCATCCAACCCACATTGTTTTATGGCAAGAATGGCGGCGGCTTGTGCTCGGCCAAGCTTTAACATGGCTTGAGGATCCACCCCATAAATGGGAGTTTCTATAGCACATTGCGTAGGTTTTATAGACTTAATAATACCCGAAATTTGTTCGAATATGAAATTGAGTCGATCGGTATGATCTTCAATCTTAGCCATGCGAATTACATCACATCGTAAGGCAATTAATTTGCCATATTCCTCGGTAAGCACCGCATAACCGGTGACCCGCGATCCAGGATCGATACCGAGGATTATTTCAGCCATAAGCGTTTAATTATAGTTCCGCTGCATAGGTGTGATCCCAAAAATAGTGAGAAAACTACCACGGATTTAATCTAATTATTCATCTTCAGAATATAGTTTAGCTAAGTCTTCCATCATTTCTTCTGAAATACCGTTAGTAACAAAACCACCATCATGGAATAAATTCTGCATCGTTACTTTTCTAGTAAGATCGGAAAACATAGCCACACAGTAATCAGCGCAATCATCGGCAGAAGGATTTCCCATGGGCGAAAGCTTTTCAGCAAAGGTGTACATCCCATCAAAACCTTTTATACCTGATCCTGCAGAGGTTTTTGTGGGCGCCTGTGAAATTGTATTAACTCGAATTCCTCGATGACCTAATCGACTTCCATAATTTCTTGCAATACTTTCAAGCAATGCTTTTGCGTCGTTCATATCAGAATATTTACTAAAAATACGTTGGGCTCCAATGTAGGATAATGCGATTACACTTCCACCATCATTTAGTATGCCAGCAGCATCGGCATGGTGTAACACACGATGCAGAGAAATAGCAGAAATGTCTAACGATTGTTGATACCAGCGGTAATTAATGTCGGTGTACTCTTTCTTTTTTCTGATGTTTGGAGACATCCCGATGGCATGAAGAATAAAATCTACGCTTCCTATATCTTCTTTTACTTTTTCCATCATTTCTTTTACCGCTTCATCGTCAGAAACATCACAAGGAATGATGGTTGCGTTGGTTTCTTCAGACAATGCATTTAAAGCACCCATTCGTAGCGCAATAGGTGCATTCGATAAAACAAACTCCGCTCCTTCTCTGTGGCAAGCAAGGGCAACACGCCAAGCGATACTACGCTCATCCAATGCTCCAAAAATAATTCCTTTTTTTCCTTTTAATAATCCGTGACCTTCGTTCATTCTGCGTTGTTAAATTTTGGTTGTTATTAAATACTGCGTTCATTTACGAGAATAAGAGGCAATTATAGAATTTATTTTTTTCCTAAAATGCGTTTTCGAATAACCCGATCTTATTCTTTTTCAATATCTTATATATCCAATTTATACTTAAATAAGTAAAAAATAGGTTGGATTAAAAATCTTACTTATTCCAATAAAATGATAGAGGTAAATAGGGGGATTAATTTATGGTATCTATTCGAATGAACTGCCCATTTTTTATCTCAAACACGGTCCACTGGTTGCCTGTTTCATTACCCCTAATCCTATAGGTATGTATCAACTTATTATCGCCATAAACACGCACTACAGCTCTTGACCGATTGGATAAATGTTTGGATCTACTTTTTTGACGATTAGAGTAATCCATCACCGTGTAAGTGTAGCTATCAGAAATACTTATTTCTCGTATGGTGATTGTCTCTGGACCATTTCCATTTCTATCATCACGATCCAAATTAGCCAATCCGTCTTCGCTTGTTATTTTATTACGATAAGAAATGTGATAACCTCCTTTTTTGATAAAATGAGCATCTAAATCTTTTGGTCGATTTGACCAGTCTAAAACAATTCGAATTTCTTTAGGATGCAGAACAGGAGATACAGAAATTTGATTTTGCCATACGGAACCAACCATTATCTCCACATCAAAATCGGATGAAATGAAACCCTCTTTGCGGAATGATACTGGCAACCGGCCATTAACCTTTTTAGTAGTAAAAAGCACCTTACCTTCGAAATCGGTCATGTAGTTTTTATCATCGATGATAATGTGCGCTCCTTCCACATAATCACCACTTAAGGCATTGGTAAAACGCAAGGTAAGTTCC
>JAYPYN010000050.1:1401-5619 GCA_038154605.1 Balneolaceae bacterium | reverse complement strand
CAATAAGGGTTGCCAAAAAAAGTGTGCTAAATTTTACCATACTAACGCCTAATACTATTGATGATGAAAAAGGTTCCCTATTGGGGTTTTACTTCTTAAGAACACGGCCAATCGTTAAACTTTTATTTGAATAAAGTAAGAGAGTTTTAATAAGCAAGAATACAGGTATGTTGAAGCTTACAAATAAATTACTATCATTCATCTTATTCTATGTAATTATTAGGGTGCAATCAATAACACATAAAGATACAATGGGAATACGGTGAGTTGAGTTTAGATTTATCATGAAATACGATATTAAATCTAACTTCTAAAATTGATATTTTATGATGCTGAAAAGAAAATGAATCTTACCATTCGCAACATTAATAGCAAGTTTGAGGCTTGGAATACCGAAGAACCATTTCTTAAAAATGCACACCCATATTTAAAAGCATACTTTATTTTGGCAAACATATTGCCATTCTCTCCTGATAAATACGGATGCGATTGCGGCAGCGTGTTCTCACCAAGGCGAACGAACAGAAAAAATAAACTTTATTTGTCTTTTAACGTTTTGCACCCTGCTTTTTCTTCTGCTATTCTAAACATTTCCCAATAGGGTGGTAAATACCCTTCCTCTTTATAAAAGGTTTTAATTCTACTATCCGTTAACTGTTTAAGTTGTTCATGCCGTTGAATAAAAGCATCGCTTTTAAGTGCTTGAGTAGCATTCATTCCTTCTGGAATAGGCCCTTCAGAATCCATCCAGTTTTTAAATACACTATATGCCTTTACAATCCTAACAATGGGTAACATCAAATAATTAGTTTCTATCTCAATATCCATTTCTGCACAATCAAGCATAGCATCAATAACTGCATTATAGAGATGATCATTATATAAAGCTTCTGTTTCTCTCCATTCAGCAACAACTGAAAGCTTGGGATCATATTCTAAGTCGGACGGCATTTGCGTTAAAAAATTTTCTACTCCAAATGTATTAAGTAATACAACTACACCATCGGATGAAATAGTCGATTCTGACTCCCATAATTTAATTCCTTTCTTTTTATATGCATATGAGCCAACCTCAGAACAAAACATCTTCTCTGAGTCATAAAAATCCATTTTAAAATCATAAGGAATATGTCGTGTATTTACTTCCTTAACTATATCTTTTGCCGCTTCATGTGGAAGCATAGGATTTTGAACTAATTCTGGTAAATCGGCTCGTGGTCGAAGAACCATAAAGCGTTGTTTGCCATCACTCATATATTCTTCGGCCGATGTTAGTACTACCCCACGTTCAATAAGGGATTCTATCAAAAATGCTTTATTAGTATGTTCTTGAACATAAATCATTGCCACATGCGAAAAATTTCCCGGAAAATCGTTTCCTCTAGAAATCAATGCCGATACTTCAGCTCCCCCTCTAGATACCAATAAATCTCCACTATGAACCTTTATTCCAAACAGTTCAGTAGATGGAGTAGAAGATGGTTCATCTGTAATAAAAATAACTGGCTCTATTTCCTCTTTCGATTGTAATAATACTTCTTCTACCGTTGCACGCATTCCAAAAAGTACTTTGTAAAAAGCTATGCGGGTTTCAAGTTCATCTACATCCCATTGAATAGATGCACGCTTTACAATTCTTCTAGTTCTATCATAGACATCAAAAAAAGAAGTATCTTGATTTTTCTGTGCTGCTATATATGGGGCTGTGTTAAAAAAAGTATATACTATGTTTTGTAGTCTTTTATCTAATGGACTGAAAAGTTCATTTTCTAGTTCATCTAGCAATGACGTCATTCTTTTAATATTCAAAGAAATGCGTTTTTCATCAATTAATTCAGGGTTTTCTATTGCCTTCTTAAATTGATCTTCTAACTCATTCCAAGTTTCATCTTGATTCCAAATAAAAGGAATTGAGTTACCTTCCGACATAATTTTTAGTGTTTGTGAATCGGGAAAAAGTAGAAATAGATACAAAGCTATTACACTACCAACACTGTATAACACATATTTCTTCATTGTTTGAACTTAATTTTATCGTATTCTATTTATGATTGCATCTTTTACATCCATTAGGCTTTCTATACTAGAAAAGGCATTTGCGCCATCCCCAAATACCATTAAAGGAACTCTATTTCTTGTATGTGTTCGTACCGATAAATCCTCCATATTCCCATGATCGCTCGTGATAACTAGCAGATCTTCACTTCGCTTATGATTTAGTATATATAATAGAAATTCGTCAAGAGGCTTCATCACTCGTTCGGCATCTTCATGGGATTTATTATGTCCGGCTTTATCGGTTAAATAATATTCATACATCAACAAATCATAGTTTGGAACTAAATTGAGTACCCGTTTACCAGCATCGATAGGTGTAATTTTTGGTATATCAATATGTAGGCGATTTCTCCAAGCATCTTGTACAATTTCTGCTGTTAATGCTTCTTCATTTTTTACTTCTTTCGTGGAATTTAATGTATAACCTGCAGATTGTACCATTAAAGTACAACAACTCCATCTATTTCTCTTTTCTGCTAATTCAAAGAAAATAGGAGGATAAGCATTCACAAAATAAGCTGATTTATTTATCTCTTTTACAGCATGAAAAAGACTGTGTTTTTCCAATAGATATCGAATCCCTGAATGTGGATATGGTCCAAAATGTTTACCAATTCTCTTGCTCGCATTTACACCAGAAAATAGAGTGGTTTGTCCTGTTCCACTTTGTGGTAAACCTTCAATATTAAGATTAGCATCAATAGACTTAAATACATGTGTTCGAGTAGAAATGGGAGTTGAGTTTTCAAAAAAATCACCCCCCGACAGAATTTGAATACTTTCATAATGTTTAGTGAAAAATGGGTTTTCTGATGCTTTTTTTCCTAATCCAACCCCATCAACAAAAATGAAAATAACCGCCAATTTACTTCTCCAGTATCAATGTAACAGGTCCATTATTCACCAATTCTACATCCATTGATGCCCCAAACTTGCCCTTTTTAACTACTAGTTGTGAGTTATTTTTAAAATATTCAATCATAGAATCATACATAGGTTCCGCTTTTTCTGGCCTTGCTGCTTCAATATAAGAAGGGCGTGTACCTTTTTTAACATCCCCATATAAAGTAAACTGAGATACAATAAGAATATCTCCTTGTATATCCGTTACCGATTTATTCATTTTTCCGTCTTCATCAGAGAAAATGCGTAGCTTTAAAATCTTCTCGCACATCCAATGTAGCTGCTCTTCATTATCGTTTTGATGGATGCCCACTAATAATAATAAACCTTGATTAATGGAGCTAATTTCTTGTTCATCTACCGTAACTTTTGCTTTATTCACGCGCTGAACTATAATTCTCATGCTAAAAATTTATGTGGATTAATATGTGGATAGACTTCTAACAACCATTGGAAAACTTAGAATACAAAAAGTTCTTAACAAGCTTCCACAAAAAATAGATCTAATCCACATGATAAAAGAATAACTTTCTTTGTTAATATTTTTAATTATAAAATATGTATAACTCTTATAATGATGTGGACAATAAATAGCTACTAGTAGTAAATAATTGATTTTATATCTTTTTTTATAAACATTATTATCCACAATAAATGGTCAAGTTTTGTTTAAAAAAAGGAAAAGTTTTTTATCCACAAATCCACACTATCTATAACTAATAACTAAAAATTTAAATTTTATTATTATCGTTAAAAAGGATGTGGAAAAGATTTAAAATTTTTGAGCCTTATAACTTTTAAAGAGTAGTATATTTAAAAAGCTAACAAAGAATATTATGAATCCTTCTTTTCCTATCGGTGATTTTGATTACAGCATAAAGTATAAAGCAGAAGATGCACCAACCTACATTGCAGAGATAGAAGCTCTTCCTGCTAGGATGAAAGAAGAAATAGAATCAGTACCCATATCATGCTTAAATACACCTTACAGAGTGGGAAGTTGGTCGATTAGAAAAGTAATTCATCATGTGTGTGATAGCCATTTAAATGCTTTTATTCGAATAAAAAATACACTAACAGAAGATCATCCTACGATTAAGCCTTATGAACAACATCTTTGGGCTGAACAAGGTGACTATGAAGATGTTTCTGTAGAAGATGCTTTAATATTCATTGAAATTTTGCACAAAAAAATGGTTGCCACTCTAAAAAGATTAACCGCAGAAGAATTAAATAGAACCTTACACCATCCAGCTG
>JAYPYN010000050.1:0-1391 GCA_038154605.1 Balneolaceae bacterium | reverse complement strand
GCTGATGAGAAATATCCTGACACTTTAGTTGGTGTGCTCGCATTATATGCTTGGCATGGAAATCATCATCTTGGACACATACAACTTGTAACTAGATCTAATCAGTAAAAAAAGAAAAGACCATATTAAAAAAATGACAAAAAAAAGTATTACCTATAAAGATGCTGGAGTAGATATAAAAGCAGGTGAAGAACTTGTAAACTCCATTAAAGGTATGGTTAAAGAAACACATAGTAGTGCAGTTTTATCAAATATTGGGGGGTTTGGAGGATTTTTTAAACCTGACTTAAAAGCATTTAAAAACCCAGTTTTTGTTAGTTCGGTTGATGGAGTAGGTACTAAGTTAATTGTAGCCTTTAAAGCTGGAATATACCATACCGTTGGGCAATGTTTGGTAAACCATTGTATAAATGATATTGCTGTTTGTGGTGCAACACCACTTTTCTTTTTAGATTATTTTTCCACTGGTAAATTAGAACAAGGTGTTGGTGTAGAAGTAATTAAAGGCTTTGCAACTGCATGTAAACAAAATAGTGTAGCTTTAATTGGCGGTGAAACAGCAGAGATGCCAGATATTTATGGGGAGGGCGAATTTGATCTTGCTGGAACAATTGTGGGTATTGTAAATGAGGATGAGATAATTAACGGATCTAATATCGAAAAAGGCGATGTATTAATAGGATTTAAAAGCTCAGGCTTACACACGAATGGGTATTCTTTAGCAAGAAAAGTTTTATTTAGTGCGTATGATGTTCATGATTGTGTGGATGAATTAGGATCCACTATTGGTGAAGAATTACTCCAAGTCCATCGATCATACTTACCTATCATTTCTGCTTTAAAAGTTATGGATGGAGTACATGGTTTTTCACATATTACTGGTGGTGGTATGGTAGGAAACACAAAACGAATTTTACCAGAAGGACTTCATTTAGATATACAATGGGATGCTTGGGAACGACCTCCAATTTATAAAATGATTAAAGAACTAGGGAATGTACCTGAAGAAGATATGCAAGCTACTTTTAATTTAGGGATTGGACTTGTTGCAGTTGTATCGGCTGCGAGTGTGGAAAAAGTAAAAGTGAAAGCAAGTGAGTTAGGTGAAGAAGTATTTGAAGTTGGCAATATAATATAAAAAAACAACAAGGCTTTGATTTTAATAATTCTAATACCTGTTTTTGGAATTGGGATGTTGACCTTTGGATCCCGATTCATCGGGAGAGAACTCTAGAGGTTTTCCCGAATATGAGGAATAGATTTCTTTGTTTAATGTATCTGTGAAGACTCCTCTCCCGATGAATCGGGATCGAAATGACAAACACACAAATTTTTAAAATAACCCCTCTTTAGCAAAAAGTGGATTTATTTTACCCCATGATTATGCGTAT
>JAYPYN010000049.1:12893-14070 GCA_038154605.1 Balneolaceae bacterium | reverse complement strand
TACGTTAGTGACAAATTAAAGGAAATTTACTTGGTTTTTACCTCAGTTCTTTGTTGGTAGCCATTTTTTTAGCCATTACATATTTGAGATAAAAAGACCTATACCAGTAGTAATTGATAATAAAGCAACTTGTAATAACTTAGTTCTTTTAGACAATCCTTTAAAGGATATGATAAAGATTAAAATTCCAGTTAGTATAGAGATATTTTCAATCATATCGTTAAGAAAAAACCAACTTGTATTACTAAGTTGTTCGTTAAAAGTTTCATCTACTATTAGGTCATTCAGTTCATCATTCAATACAAATAAAACTAAAAACCCTTTCACTAATTCTGCTAGGATTAGTATATAAATAAAATTTATAAAGGAAGATGAAAACTCGATTGTTTTAACTTCTAGTTCAAACAAATCTATAACAATAAAACATATAAAACTTACTAGTGCTAAGACTATACAAGGTATTATTATAGAAATAAATAAACTGGTGTAGCTAGATAATCCAGCTATATTTTTTACATCATCATCAAAAATTTCTAGGATAATGTAATTTTTTAAAATCCCTAATAAACACGAAAATAAACCAAAAAGAATAATTGTTTTGAGGATTTTTGAAAAATTTTGTTCCATTTTAGATTTATAAATTTGATTCTATTGCTGCAGAAATTATTAAAAGCGCTACAGGTAGTAAAAACCTTTTAATATCTTTGAGTTCAGTTAAATCAATTACATTTTTCTTGAAAATTCTCTGATAGAATTTCCACCCATCTAATCCAATTACACTAAACAATAAAAAAGCAAGAATTTCAATTGGACCATGATAGATAAGACTATAAAGTATTTCATTTATAGATATATTCAGTACTAATGAAGATTGTATTATTTCTGTCAAGAAAAAAGCATTCCAGAAAAGAATTATTAAAACCAAAAAACCTGCACTAAGGTAACCTCCTATCGAAATAAACAAACCCACCATTAAATTATTCGAAAGAATATTTAAAAAGGTGTGAGGCTTCTCAAATATTTTAAAGGATCAATGTCGATGTTATAATTTTCAACGATTTTAAAGTTAATTAATGAATATAAACAACCTGAAAATAAAACAATAAGTTGTATGAATATTTTTTTAATCATCTCATTATGTTATTGATTCTTTTATCCAATGAGGGATGCGAAATAC
>JAYPYN010000049.1:12189-12883 GCA_038154605.1 Balneolaceae bacterium | reverse complement strand
TCTTTAAAGAGTTTATATAATCATCTTTTCCAACTACTTTTGATGCATAGTAATCTGCTTGATATTCAAAATTTCGTTGAAATAATGCAGGAATTATCCACACCGGTAAACCGTAAAAAAAAGCACCATGAACAGCTCTAAGTATATGAATATTGTAATTTGAATTCTCAATCATAGGATAAAAATAGAATGTAGATATGTAACCAATTAATAAGGCTAATAATGCAGAGAAGTACAATTTTAGAAGGTGATTTTTTTTTAAATGTCCAATCTCATTGTATATTATACCATCTATTTCAATTTGATTCATTTCATTAAATAAATCACTACTTAATATTATAGACTTACTATTGGGTAAAACACCAATTGCATATGCATTTGCAAACTCTTTGCTGATTTTAAACACTTTAATGGAATTTGAAAGATTTTCAACCCTTTTGCTTAGACTTACTGGAACTAATTTTTCATTCCTAATTATTACTATTGGGGTAATTAAGTATTCATAACTTGGAACGATTGAGATAATTAAAAAAAGAATAATATTAATTACTACTTCAGATAAATCTACTGAGCTAAATAAGATTGGAAGCCACCAAATAATTAAAAAAAAGGGAATAGATAAAATCAGGGAATTGAAAAATAATATTTTCCAATTTTTGGATTTCTCTTGGTGCTGTTATGTGTACACTCTCCA
>JAYPYN010000049.1:11758-12179 GCA_038154605.1 Balneolaceae bacterium | reverse complement strand
TTATTAAATCTGGAAGCCTAATTTGTCTATAGGTAAAAATTGATGTTATTAGTATAACTAACACATATGTCAAAGACATACCAAACGAGAAAATGATTATTTTTAATATTTCCATATTTATTGTAACCCCCATTTTAATTAAAAATGGGGGTTGTTTTTAGATTATAAAATTCCAATACCTGCACCAATAACTGTTCCAACACCAGGAGCAATAGCAGTTCCTATAGCAGCACCTAATTTAGAAGCAGCATATCTTCCTGCCATACCTCCAGCTAGACCAGCCATTCCAGCACCAGCTCGTTGAACGTGAGTGTTATCGGTTATTTTACTAGCTAACCATGAGCCTACTTGAGCATCAGATTCCAATTTTACTGTTTGAACAGAAAAAAGTAATCCTAAAGCAATTACTAATCCAAAAATT
>JAYPYN010000049.1:0-11748 GCA_038154605.1 Balneolaceae bacterium | reverse complement strand
CGGTTAATTTTCGACCTTTAGATAATCATTTAATTTCCTCATTTTGTGTACTCCTCTCGGTTCCCAACTCAGACATCAGAATTATTGATGAATCAAGCCGAGACGAAAAAAGCGGGTTGTACATTAAAAAACCTCGAATGGGTTTACAATAGTCCTCCCACATAGAATATAGACTTCTTCATATATGTGGCCTAGTTGCGTTTAGCAACAAAGAACATCAAACACATTGTTCTATGCCACCTTCCTTTTTAATTCATTCATTATTTGTTTGCTGTTGGTATAATCTTGAAAAACCGTTTTCGCACCAAGTCTACTCAGTTTGCCATCATTTTCAATGTCAATTCCGATAAAGTCTATTCCAAGGTTTTGACATGTTTTGTAATCCCACTCTCCGTCTCCAAAGTAAATAACTTGTTCTGGTGCTTTTTGATTCTTTCTAGTTAATTGTTCAATTACATCTTTTGTTATTGCTTCTCTTGACTTATGATAATCACTATTTGAAAAGCAAATCTTATCTAACTTTATTTCGATACTATCAAGCTTCAATTTTGCTGATTCTTCCCAAGAACCTGTTGCAATTCCCAATTCGAATTCTTCCATCTCTTTAAGTTGATAGAAAAAATCCTTGGCTTTCGGAATTTCGCTGAATTGTAATTTGTCTTTTATTCTTTCTGCCTTCAAATTTGCTATAAAATTGGTAATCATTAATTCATATTCATCTTTCTTAGGTTTTCTATTCCACTCTCTTTGGATTACTTCTTCTGTAATTCCCCAATCTGTTACATTTTTTAGACTTTCCCATTTTTGATTCCAAATGTTTATACCAAAAGTATGTTCAAACGCCTTCATAAAGCATTTGTCTTCAACTTTCTTAGTATTTGTCAATGTTCCATCTATATCAAAAATTACAAATTTCATTAGCGTATTTTTTCTTGTAGTGGCATAGAACCTGGCTCGGCTAAGTACATGAGTTGTGGACCAACTAATACCAAAATTAAAGCATAAGCCAAACCACAGTACTTAGCCTAATAACTTAATTGCCCGAGTTATCACGAATGTTTGGCCCAAAGAAAATGGCATTGGCAAACAACTTATTGGTTCCATACCAAAACGCTCGGAAATTCGGGTTATCGGTCATTGCTATAACTTTGCCTCTTCCGAAGCGGCTAACCACAATTGCCGCTGTTCCTTTAATCATCTCCTCGTTGTCATCAGAGATATATCCGCTTGCAAGTGGATTATCTGAATAAAAGAGCGGGGTAGAATACGGGTTTTTTCCTTTTTCCATGAAAATGGTACTGTTTCTGAATACCGTAATTTCAGAATCGTTGTAGCCATACCCAAGCGGATGTGTTACATCTAAAACGGCATTGAAAATAGATCCACCGATTACTTGGGCGCCTTCATCGGCCCCTTGTTTAACATATGGTCTTAATCCGGTTTCTTCACCATTATTTTCATCCTCAGAAACGAAAGAAATATCGGCGATTTCTTTTTTTTTTGACCACTTTACAACTTGTTTCATAGTCAATAATACACCGCCGTTACGTACCCAACTTTTGATGGCTGCTACTGTTCCAGAAGGCAAATCACTGAAATTATAGCCAGTCATAATCAGCACGGTGTATTTATCTAAGTCTGCGCGACCCATTGTGCTTTTGTCTAACACAGTTAAGGGCATGTGATATCGTTGATCCATCAAATGCCACATTTCGCCCACTTCATAAGAGTTCGTTCCATTCCCACCCACTACAGCAACGCTAGGTTTCTCAATCATAGAGAAATTATTACTTCCTAAATCTATTCCTTTTGTAGAGAGTCCCGATGTTAACGCATATACTTTGATGTTATCTTCATCAGCAATCGTTTGTATTAGTTCTTGTATCTTTTCCTGATCTTTTTGGATGCCTAATGGAAGTAAAATACTTCCGTAATCGAAAGACTTTTCGCCCGCCTGAGTTACCGCAGAAAATTGCAACTTCCCTACTTTTGCCTTTCCTCCTGCTTCAAGAATACGATACAATGCTCTAGGGGCATAATATTCGTCCCACTCAAAAGCGTAGGCATAGTTTGATGCTTCACCAACCACATCACCTGTTGATTTCATTACCCCATCAAAAACCTCACCTAATAACTCTGAGTCAAACTGGCGGTTACTTAATTCAGCAAAAGGAAGATTAAATGCATACGGCATAGTCCATGTGGAAACATCATAAAAAAGGCTGTCGGAAAACGTAGTTCTACGTTCAAATAAGGCGGTTATTAAAGTGTATTGGGGTTGATCGGTTGGAATGATGTAAGCTTTCCCTGCCTCGAATCTCTCACCATTTGCGGTAATAGGCTTATCCAGTTCGTACACTTTTATGTTATGACGATTAATCAATTCAGCTAAATGAAACGTTCTAGCTTGATCGGCTGATTCCCCAAACACATAGGCTTTAATAGTAGATCTTGATGCCGCTCGATTTGCTTCTTTGTAAAACAAACGGTAATGCTCTAATAACTCTTCTCGTAGATCTATCGCAGCTTTAATGGTTGACAATGTTACCGCAAATTGATTTTTGATGGTAAATGGAAAAGTGAGCACTCCATGTATGGTTTCTTGGGCATGACCTCTTGAACTTGCTTGTTCAAATAAAATACCAATACTTCCCTGCACATCAGGATAGGTAGAACCTTTTCCGTAATAGAAATCATCAAAACTCTCTTTTGAGTAGTACAGAGATTGGATATTGTCTAACTCGAGAGCATGATACTCTGCAATACTTGCAGTTAAAGCTTGATTTCTTTTTGGTGTTAAAGGATGCGTTCTACTAGGAATACCTGGTTGAAAAAAGAAGGTAGCGTTGGAGCCCATTTCATGGTGATCGGTTAAAATGTTCGGCTTCCATTCTTGATAACGTGCAACTCTTGCTTCACTTTCTGGATGCTGTACCAACATCCAATCTCGATTTAAATCGAACCAGTAGTGATTAGTTCTACCTCGGGGCCACACTTCGTTGTATTCTCGGCTTGCAGGGTCGGTTACCAATGTGTTTAAACTTTTATGCATATTCGCCCAATGAGCAAATCGTGCAAGTCCGTCTGGATTAATAGTAGGATCAAGTAAAATTACCGAATTTTGTAATACCTCATCCATTTCTTCCCCTTGTGCAGCAGCTAAATGATAGGCTGTTAGTAGCGAAGAATTTGCCCCACTTGGTTCATTGCCATGTACACTATGGCTGATTTGTACAACCACAGGCATATCGTTTACATCTAGGTTCTCGGAACGATCAGGATCGCCTAACGCAAGATGATTTTGTCTAATTTCTTCTAACCGAGCATGGTTTTCTGGAGATGTAAACACCAAAGAAAGTAAAGGGCGGTTTTCATAGGTTCTGCCCGTTTCTATTATGGTAACTCGGTCGGATGCGGCGGCAATAGCATACATATAATCAACCAAAAGATCATGACGTACATGCCACTCTCCAACCTCGTGCTTAAGAATGTCCGAGGGCGTTGGTATATCTGCACTGTATTCAATGCCATCAGGTAAATAATACTCTAAGGATACTTGTGCACTCGTATAATTGATTAAGATTAGTGCTAAAAAAAGCGAAAGTAATGTTTTCATAAGGTGTATTCGGTATATAAAATCGATCTTTTGTATTGTACACCAAGCCTTAGAAAAATGCTACCTCATTTTCAGTTTCAATCAAACTTTAAGAAGTACAATTTTTTTTGTATGCTCAGTTAAACATTATTTATGGCAGATACCATTTCAAAAACTAAATCAACATTAAAATACGCCTTAGGTCCGGGTTTAATTCTTGCGGCAGCGGCAATTGGCGTTTCACATTTAGTACAATCAACGCGCGCAGGAGCCGAATTTGGATTTACCTTAGTATGGGCGGTAGTATTAGCTAATCTTTCTAAATATCCTTTTTTAGAATTTGGACCTCGATACACCATAACTATGGGTGAAAGTATTATTGATGGCTACCAAAAACTAGGAAAATGGGCACTTTGGACATTCACCGGTTTTACCATGCTTACGATGTGCGTGGTTCAAGCGGCAGTTACCATTGTTACAGCGAGTCTAGCAGCCGAACTAACGGGTATAACGCTTAGTCCTTTAGAATGGAGCGCTATAATCTTGGTCATTTGCATTTTAATCTTACAAAGCGGTCAATACTCGGCTCTTGATAAAGCAATAAAAGTTATTATTGTGGTTCTTTCCGTTTCTACAATCATAGCTGTAATGGTAGCCTTTCTAAATACAGGAGCAAACCCTCAGCCTCAAGCCCCAACCATTTGGACTGTTGGCGGTGTTTCTTTTTTAATTGCCTTAATGGGTTGGATGCCTATTTTAATCGATGCTTCTGCTTGGCATTCGTTATGGATTTTAGAGCGCATCAAACAAACAAAAGTAACACCCTCTCTAAAAGAATCGCTAACCGATTTTAATATAGGTTTTATTGGGGCGGCCGTTCTCGCTCTTGGTTTTTTAAGCCTTGGCGCTCTCATTCTTTTTGGAACTGGTGCCGATTTTGCAGTAAGTGGATCTCAATTTGCACGTACACTCATCAGCCTGTACACCGAAACCTTGGGGGATTGGGCATATATTATTATCGTAATCTGTGCATTTACCGCCATGTTTAGCACCACTCTTACGGTAACGGATGCTTATCCAAGAACCATTTCTTACATTTTACAACTAAATCGCCCAAAGGATCAGAAACCACCTATTTTAAAAAGTTATCGCGGTACGCTCACCATTATTTCAGCAATTTCATTATTTGTATTATTTATTGCAGGAGGCCGATTCATCTTAATGGTTGATCTAGCTACTACTATGTCTTTTTTATCCGGACCTATTTTTGCATATATCAACTACAAACTGATTTTTTCAGATCATTTTCCTGAAAGTGAAAAACCCGCTCGTTGGTTGAAATTATTAAGCTGGTTTGGGATGTTATTCATTACTGGATTTGCGTTGATATTTCTTTATTGGAAATTCTTCGTTGCCTAAAACAAATATGTATTGCTTTGAAAAAATACCTTTTACCCGTTCGTGAACCTTTTAATACCTACACTCATTTTTTTGGGGCAATCATCGCTTTAATAGGCACCATTCTCCTTGTACTTGATGCATCCGTAGATCCAATTTCCTACAAGATTGCTTTTATCGTTTACGGGGTTACTGTTTTTTTAATGTTTGGTTCATCAGCCTTATACCATACGGTTCAAGTTTCTTTCGAAACGGAAGAGTTTTTTAGGATGATTGATCATATAATGATTTACCTTGTAATTGCTGGCTCCTACACACCTATTTGTGCCATTTTATTAGAAGGGGAATGGCGATTTGGAATGTTGCTTGGTGTTTGGATTTTTGCTTTAGTAGGTGTATTTAAAAAAGTATTTTGGCTGAATGCCCCTCGTTGGTTTTCAACAGGCCTGTATTTATTGATGGGCTGGCTTGCTGTTATTATATTCCCCCAAATATGGACTGCTCTTCCCAAATGGTTTTCTTATTGGATTGTTATTGGCGGATTATTTTACACCCTTGGTGCTGTTGTTTATGGGTTGCAAAAGCCTAATCCTTCCCCTTCATGGTTTGGATATCATGGTATTTGGCATTTATTTGTGATGGGTGGCGCCTTCTCTCATTTTTGGGCAATTTATTACTATTTACCCGGTTTCTAAGGTTATCTATGTTCCGATCATCTTTTTTGGCTATTCTTTTTCTGGGATGCTTCTTCTTAGAAGCATTTGCACAAAACCCTTTATATGTAACACAACATCGGCCTGCTGGTTTACATTGGCAGGAACTAAATAGCCCACATTTCCGCATTATTTTTGCAGATGGGGATGAAGCCATTGCCAAAAGAGCGGCTCGTATTTTAGAATCCCAATATCAAATTACCTACGAGTTAACAGGCGGAACATTACACCAATTTCCTGTAGTGTTAACTTCTTATAATGATCTAACCAACGGATTTGTTTCTTCGGTTAATTTCCGTTCCGAAGTTGATCTTTCTCCTTTCAAGGGGAAATCCTTGAATCCCCAATCAGGATCGTGGTTAGAAACCGTGTTGCCCCACGAGTTACTGCATGCAAATCATGCAAATGTAACCAATACTTTTTCTGTGGCTTCTTTTTTTGGATTGCTTAGCCCAGATTTTCGGCGATCTTTCAATCTATTTCCCCCGCTTGGCGTTCATGAAGGGCTGGCGGTTTATCACGAATCTGAACATGGAATACGAGATTATTCAGGCAGATCAAATTACACTTATTTTCAAAATCAGTTTAATGGTAATTTAATGGGCGCTAATCGATGGGGAATGGGACAACTTCTAATTCCATCGGAAGAAACGCAGCCGGCAAACCGCCATTATATAGGCGGAGCTACATTTACGAAATGGCTACATCAAACCTATGGCGATGATATTTCGAAAAAAGCATTTCGGGTACATCAAAATATGTTCTTTCTTGGTTATGGGTATGCATTACGGCACGTAACTGGGAAATGGCCCGGCCAACTATTTAAAGACTTTCAAAAATCACAATTACTGAATGAAACAAATCGTTTTGGTGATGTTGAAAGCTCCACCGACCGGCATCAGATAATTATTTCTAGTCCGTTTTCTGGTGTTCGCCAACAGCGTCCATTATGGATTTCAGATTCTGAGATTTTATACTATTCCCGCCAGTATAATGCCCCAGGTGCATTGTATGTGTATGATGTGAAAAAGAATACATCTCGGATGTTAAGCGAACGTTTTCTTGTAGGTGATTTTTACATGGATTTTGAGCCTGAAACGAATCACCTTTTTATTGCTGAACACTTTTCGATCAAAACAATGTATTTCAAATATCAGCCAGATATTGTTCGGCTGAACCTGCATACTGGGAATGAAATTAGAATATCGGAAGGGGAAAGGCTCTACGCTCCGGAAAAGTCGGGAACTACGCTTTATGCATTACAACCAAATGGGGATGTATCAAACATAGTAACAGTACAATCTAATGGCGCTAGAGCTATAACTGATTTTAAAGATCGTTCTGTTGTGGCTATTAAGGCATCGCCTCATACCGATGGAGAATTGGCCGTATTGATGAACCAGCGTGGTGTTCAGGCTATTTGGATCGTAAATAAATCATCCATCCAAGCAGACCTAAATTCCCCCCCCGTATTAGCTTTTAAAAATGGTTCTATCCACGATCCTGTTTGGCATCCCACCAAAAATAAACTTCTGTTTACGATGGATGCCTTCCCTGCAATGAACGTTTATGAATATGATCTTGAATCGCGTAAAATTCTCCAGCTTACCAATTCGCAGTTTAATGCCATGGAGGCATCGTACCATCCCCATGATGGTTCTATTGTATATGTAACACAAACAAATAACGAACGAAAACTTGCCACTCTTTCCCCCGAACATTTTTTCAACAAGGTGGTAGATGAACAGCAATTACTTCTTGGAGAAGATTTAAAAACGGCGCTTAACACTCCTTTTCTTGGAGATGAATTAATTTCTGAAAGTGAACAATGGGAAATTAAGGATTATGCCAAGGATGCTTCATGGCTTAAACCTAGAGCCATTCTTCCTGTAACAAAAACAAAAAGTAATACCACCGAGTGGGGCGCTTCTTTGTTAAGTGTAGATGCTTTACAAAGCCAAGCATATGCCTTCGAAATAACCACTCTTCAAAATCGACTTTGGTATGATGCTTCGTATGAAAATAAAACCTTTTTTCCTGGTATTGGAATTAACATATACAATACACCACAGTATCAACGTATTAGATTAAATGATAGTCTAGCTCCTATTTTTCTTCGAGAAGAAAAGGGAATTAGTATTAATACCACATTTCAACATTATTTCAGTAAAACAGACCGTTTTTCTTCCCTTTATGTTAGACCTTCGTTAGCTAGAGAACAATTACGCATTAATACACTGGAACCAAAACCAGCGAGTAATTTTTCCAGTCAGTGGAAATCATCGTTATACACACAGCTCAATATTAGAGTACTACAAAAACCCAGAGATATTCAGCCCTCGTCTGGAGTTCAATTATATGTACAAATAGACCATATCCTTAATAAATCGTCGCTAATTTTAAGAAATGCGAATCAAAGATATGGTTTGGAGCTACCTAAAAGGCGGGGCATTTTTTATGGCGCTAATTTCTATGTTGCCCCATTTCCAAAAACAAACCAATCATTAAAATTATCAGCTCAATTTTTAAACCAATCTGAGCAATTATTATTTAACAATAGTAGCCTTATCCCTTTTGGTTTAGAAAACGATTTATTCGGCGACTCTCGATCTATTGGTAGAATAAGCAGTAGATATACCATTCCGTTAGCTTATCCAGATAATGGCGGATTATTAGTGCCTTTTTATGTGAGTACTATTTATTTAAGTCTGTTTAGTCACACTTTGTTCGACTATGAAAAAACTTCACCCCTTAAAAACTCTAGAGCATTAGTAGGCGCTGGATTACAATTCCGTTTTAAAATTAGTAATTTACCCATCGATATCGGGCTTGGGTTAACTTACGATGTGTCTAGAGGGTCATCTGATATTTATATCGGTTCTTTTTAAGAATCTGCTTTTATACCCCAATCTACAAATTAAACCAATTCCAACAATTCTTGCGGAACATCAATATCCATTCTTAAAACCTGCAAAGCATGTGTTTTACCTTGAGCATCTAATTTGAGAGAAACCGTTCCGCCACCGCCCAAGCTATCGTGTAATATAAAATTCAAGGCACCTATGTTGGGTAGCTCGTATCGATCTACTTTTCCTTTACACACGTACTTCATATGTTCTTTAATAATTTCTGGAGTTAGTTTTTCAACTAAGAAAGGGTAGATTTTTGGGTGGCGAGCAATGATTCCAACATTACTTCCATTTCCTTTATCACCGCTTCTACCATGGGCTATTGTAATAAGTTTTACTACCGGCATAATTCCAACTTTTAGCAGAAACTACAAAACCTTTACTTACAAAACGAGTTATAGTTTTAGCCGAGCTAATTCTTCGATCCTAAGCGTTAATTTTTTATTTTCTAACACATCAGTTTTTGTCAATTTATGTACGATTCGTCTTTTTTAATTCATCTTGTTCAAGCACGTATGCCTTTTGGTAAATATGAAGGGAGATATATAACAGATCTCCCCGTTCATTATTTGGAATGGTTTTTTAGAGAAGGGTTTCCTCATGGTCAGCTCGGGCAATATCTTTCTACCATGTACGAAATTAAAACCAATGGTATCGATACGATCTTAGATCCTATAAAAAAAGAATTCAGGAGAAAACGATGTCTGTGATAAATATTTTATACATCATGTAACATATTTTTTACATTGCGTATGGTATTTTTTACATAAACAAAAAAATATCTAACATGTCACGCTCTGAAATTTTATCCTGGACCTCTTTAGCCACCTCAACATCGGTGGTAGTTTTTTATCTTTTTATGATGATTGGTTGGCCAGATGCCGCTTCTGGATATTCCTCTAAACTGGTTACTTTTTTTATTAATGTATTTTGCATAGCCGTTGTAATTGAGATTTTTGTAGAAATAAGCGAGCAAAAGCAAAAAGTAAATAAAGACGAAAGAGATCTTATGATCGAGGGAAAAGGACACCGAATAGGCTACAGTATTCTTGTTTTTGGTATAATGGTGGTATTGGTTCAATTATTCATCGCACTTAATTTTGGCAAAGAAATGGGGGCGTTTATTGGCAAAGACAAACTCTCCTTTTTATTTAATGTGCTATTTATCACTTTATTTGTCGCAAGTGCAAGTAAACGTATTACTATGATTTATAATTACAGAAAAGAGTAAGAAATCATGGACGGAACCATTCAAAATCAAATTCGAACATTTCGTTTTTTAGAGGATGAAATGACACAACAAGAATTGGCGGATAAAGTTGGCGTTACAAGACAAACTATACATGCAATTGAAGCCACAAAATATGCCCCTTCATTGGAGGTTGCTTTTAAAATTGCACATGTATTTAAGAGACCAATTGAAGATGTATTTCAATTTACCCCAAAATAGAACGCTAGTTTTTTATCATTTAATACAATTAGGTTATTATATTACACCTATACACATTAAATCATACCTATAGATGAAGTTTTTTACTTCTCAGATCAGTTTTTTCATTAGAAATAAGAAGTCCAAAACCAACATACAACGCTTGGTTCAATTCTTATTAATCCTTCTCTCAATGATTATCACTTATGGAGTTCTATTCCAAGTAATTATGAACATGGAAGGACAAAGCCATTCTTGGATAACAAGTTTTTATTGGGCTTTGGTAACAATGAGTACCCTTGGTTTTGGAGATATTACCTTTACTTCCGATTTAGGGCGTCTTTTTTCGATGTTGGTTCTCAGTTCTGGAGTTGTTGTTTTGTTAATCATGCTCCCATTTACCTTTATCGAGTTTTTTTATGCCCCGTGGATGGAAGCTCAATCACGAGCTAGAGCTCCCCGCGAATTACCAAATCACTTTAAAGATCATGTAATTATTACCACCTTTGATTCTGTAACCAAAACCTTGATCGAAAAACTAGATCAATATCAAAAACAGTATGTGTTATTGGTATCTGATTTAAAACGGGCATTAGAACTTTTTGATGATGGATATAAAGTTATGCTTGGCGAAGCGGATAATCCCGAAACATATAAGAAAGCACGCATACAGCAAGCAAGTATGGTCATTGCGTCTGGCTCTGATATGTTTAATACCAATATTGCACATACCGTTAGGGAATTCAACGAAAAGGTAAAAATTGTTACTACCGCAAACTTTACCGATTCTATAGACATCATGAAATTAGCCGGCGCTGATCATGTATTGTATATGGGTAATATGTTAGGGCGAGCGTTATCTCGCAGAACGCTTGGCCAAGATGCACGAGTACATACGGTTGGTAGGATTGGAAATATTGTTATTGCGGAGGCCACCGCGCACGACACTCCCTTAGTAGGCAAAACACTACGAGACTCCCAAATACGCGAGCGTTTAGGAATTAATGTTGTAGGGATATGGGAACGAGGTAAGTTTCAAAGTTCTCATCCTGATACAATTATTCACGATCATTCTGTGCTTATGATGGCGGGCTCTATCGAGCAACTTAGATCGTATGATGAGTTATTTGGGATTTATGGGGTAAGTGATGAACCAGTAATTATTATAGGTGGTGGAAGAGTTGGGCGTGCGGCGGCCTACCATTTAAAACGCCGAAACATAAAGTTCAAAATCATTGACAAAAAACCCAAAAGAATCCGTAATAAAAATAACTTTATCCTTGGTGATGCGAACGATCTAAACACCTTAAAAAAAGCAGGGATAGACTCGGCACATAGCATAATAATAAGTACCAATCAGGATGATATTAATATCTACCTAACCATTTATGTTCGGCATCTGCGGCCAGATATACATATTGTTGCTCGATCAACCATAGAACGAAACGTACATTCCTTGCACCGAGCTGGAGCAGACTTTGTAATGTCTTATGCATCGATGGGGGCAAATGCCATGTATAATATTTACGAAGAAAACGATATTATTATGATTGCAGAAGGTTTAAATGTATTTAGCTTAAAAACCCCTAAAAAAATTGCAGGTAAAACATTAATTGAAGCAGACATAAGACACAAAACCGGATGTAATGTAATTGCCTACTCTAAAGATGATGTAGAAGTAATAAATCCAGATCCTAATAAAGT
>JAYPYN010000048.1:7015-14091 GCA_038154605.1 Balneolaceae bacterium | reverse complement strand
AATAATCTTTTAAATAGCTTTCATAAATATCAACTCCAATATTAATATTATTAAATACATGTTCATCAACTAAAGACGGGATGAATAGTGTATCATCCAAGAATAATGGATACCCGACTTGGTTTTCATCACAAAGTTTTAACGCAGACTCAAGTAGTTTTTTAGGTTATGGAACTGCGATTGCTGCAGATTCAAACAAGGCATTACAGCGAGCTACTATAGAAGCCAAAACTAACCTTGATTTGGAGATAGGTTCATTAGCAGAAAAAGTACGAACTCAACTTAGCAAAAATGGAGTCAAATCGGTCGAACATACAGAGTTCATTCTAATATTAAGAAATGCTCATGCAGACGCACTTGAAAAGGTAATTGTCACTAATAATAAATTAAGCAACCGAAAGGGTGTATTTAGAGCTTTTGTAGAAGTCACAATCTCAAAAAAAGATTTATTTAACCAATTAAAGAAAGGTTTTACAGGACATCCTAAGTATTGGGAAAGCTATTCAAATACAAATCTTTTCAAAACTTTATTTAACTAAGTAGAACCAGATTCAATATTTTTGCTATAGTTTTTTCAAATCAGATGTTAAAGGCCAAAATTTGTAATCATTCTAGGTTGCTAAATATTTTTTTGCTGAAGTAAAGTTTACTAAACCTTCTTGATTTCAAGTAGGTTTTTTTATTTATATACTAAAGTTGTAACACTAATTAAAAATCATATAATTGAGAAAATTTATACGTATTGCATCAGGACAAGGATTTTGGGGTGACTTGCCCAGCGCACCATTAAATCAGGTAAAAAACGGCCCAATCGATTATTTAGTAATGGATTATCTAGCTGAAGTAACCATGTCCATCATGCAAAAACAAAGAATGAGAAATCCAGATTGGGGCTATGCAAGAGATTTTGTTGATGTAATTGATTCCATTATGCCTAATATTGTAAATGATGGGATAAAAGTAATCAGTAATGCGGGTGGAGTAAACCCAGATGCTTGTAAAGACAAAATACTAAGATTGGCAAAAAAGCGAGGTATTACAGAATTGAAAGTAGCTGTTGTTGATGGGGATAACATTTTAGAAGATATTGAGCAACTTGTTCAAGAAGGACATCCTTTAAAAAATATGGAGACGGGTGAGTCCATTCATAAAATTAAAGAACAATTATTAAGTGCAAATGTATATTTTGGATGCAAAGCCGTAGTAGAAGCATTAAAAAAAGGGGCAGATATTATTATTACCGGTCGGGTTACAGATACTGGACTAACACTAGCTCCTATGATTCATGAGTTTAATTGGCAATATAATTACTATGAAAAAATGTCTTTAGTAACAATTGCAGGACATATTATTGAATGTGGGTGTCAGGCTTCTTGTGTTAATTTTAATGATTGGGAAGAGTTCGAAGATTTTACAAATATTGGATTTCCTATAATTGAAGCATATCCAAATGGTACTTTCTATGTTACTAAACATGAGGGGACTGGAGGCCTGGTGAATGAAAAAACAGTCAAAGAACAACTACTTTATGAAATAGGTGATCCTAAAGAGTATATAACACCTGATGTAATTGCAGATTTTACAACCATACAGTTAGTAACAGATGGAAAAAATCGCGTTAAAGTCTCAGGAATAAAAGGGAAAGCAGAAACATCAACTTATAAAATCTCTGCAAGCTATACCGATGGATATAAACTGTCTGCAACGCTGGTTTATTGTTGGCCCAATGCATTGAAAAAGGCGTTAAAAGGTGCCGAAATATTAAAACAACGTGCCGAAAAACTGGATTTAAAATTAAATGAATTTCATACTGAATTTATAGGTTACAATGGTATATCAGAACAACCGCTACCATTAAATGTTGAAACAGACCATGATGAAATACAGATGCGTATCTCAATAAATGGAAAAAATATTGATGACATAAACCGATTTGGAATGGAAATAGCACCTCTTATTTTAACGGGGCCAAGTGGCGTAACTGGATTTGCAGGTGGCAGACCTAAAGCTAGTGAAATTGTAGCTTATTGGCCTGCTTTATTAGATAAAGATGCTGTTAATCCTAGAGTGGAAGTTTATACAGTTTAAATGATGAGTTGAATTGGAAGCTATAAAAGAGTTAAATAAATTTTTAAAAAAATATAAATTAAGCGTAGGTCTTGGAATTATATTTCTTACTTGTGCAAACTTTTTTTTGGTATGGATACCTGTTTTAATTCGCCAAACCATTGATGAAGCTGAAACCTTATTAGTTGGAAAAATAGAGGTTTCCGACTCCTTGATCCAAACGCTTTTTGTGAGTGAAGGCGGGAAAATTTTGGGCATTAATGCATTGATCTTGTTAGCATCTGTGTTTATTTATGGATTCTTCCTGTTCTTAACTAGGCAAACGCTAATTGTTAGCTCGCGAAAAATTGAATTTGATATAAGGAATGCTATTTTGGCTAAATTAATGGCCCTGCCTCAATCATTTTACGCTAAATATTCATATGGCGAAATCTATGTTCGAGCTTCAGAAGATGTTCAAAAAGTAAGAGAATATTATGGCCCTGTTATTATGTATAGTATAAATACCATAACAAGAGCGGGATTTGTAATAACAATGATGTACTTCGTAAATTTCGAATTAATGCTTTGGGCATTACTACCGTTACCTTTGCTATCGATTTTTGCTTATTGGATAACGGGATATATACATAAACATTCCATCATCATACAAGAGCAATATTCCAAACTATCTGGGCAAGCAAAAGAATCCTTTTCGAGCATTAGATTAATAAAAGCATACAACAGATTAGATCGTGAGCAAAAAAAATTTGAGCGTTTAAGCGAAGATTATCGAAAGAAAAAACTTAAACTTGATTTGATTGAATCATTATTCCATCCTGGTTTAAATTTTTTAATTGGAATATCCTTAATAATCGTTATTTGGCAAGGTGGGATAATGATAATTGAGGGTAATTTAACGGTTGGCAATATTGCCGAATTTTTGATTTATGTAGCCTATTTAATTTGGCCAGTTGCCGCTTTAGGGTACACAACAAATAGATTTCAAAAATCTTTAGCTTCTTGGCAACGCATTAAAGAGGTGTTAGATTATCCCATAATGAAAGAAACCGAAGAAAAAAATATAAGTCTGAATAAATTTAGCATTGAATTCAAAAATGTGTGGTTCAAATACCCCGGTTCAGAAGAATACATAATTAGAAATTTAAATCTACACATAAGTTCGGGACAGAGAATTGCTATAGTTGGTAGAACTGGGGCAGGAAAAACAACCTTAATACAGCTCATTCCTAGATTATACGATGTAACTCAAGGGGAAATATTAATTGACGGCAAAAATATCAAAGACTTTAATCTCTCAGCATTAAGAAATAATATAGGTTATGTGCCACAGGGAACTTTTTTATTTTCTGATACCGTTAGTAATAATATTGCTTTCGGTAAATATGCTGTAAATAAAGAACAAATTGAGCATGCCGCAGAACTAGCTATTTTAAAAGATAATATTTTGGAATTTGATAAAAAATTTGAGACTATGTTAGGTGAAAAAGGAATTAATTTGTCGGGTGGGCAAAAACAAAGAACAGCCATAGCTAGGGCTTTAATAAGAATGCCAAAATTACTTATATTTGATGATTCGCTTAGTGCTGTCGATACAAAAACAGAAAATGCAATATTAAAAAATTTAGAACAGGAATTAGGTAATAAAACAATAATAACGATAAGCCACAGAATTTCTACCATAAAAGATGTAGACAAAATATTATACCTACAAGATGGACAAATTGTGGAACAAGGAACACATGACGAACTTATAGCACAAGGTGGTCTCTATAGTAGCATGTATAACAAACAAATAATTGAACAAGAATTAGAACATATTTAAATCAACATATGCGTTAAGGACTGCAACGCATCTAGGTAATTGGGAGAAAAAAAATGATTGTAGTACCATTAGGGATAGCATCTGCCACACCAACAGCATTAAGGCATTTGCCTTCGGTTGCTTTATGGCGAGAAGGTAGTGTTTATTTATTCGACTGTGGAGAAAATGCGCAAATGCGCATGTTACAGGCAGGGCTAAAGCGCTCCAAAATTGATAGTATATTTATTTCGCATTTCGATGTGGACCATTATTCTGGATTAATGGGCTTATTATCAACATTACAACTTCAACGACGTGAAAAATATCTCAATATTGTTGGACCTAAAGGGATAAAAGAATACGTTGAGTGGAATCTTAGTTTTTCTGGAGTTGAATTAAGTTTTCAAATAAATTTTATTGAAGTTAATGAAGGCATTGAAGAACAGGTTGTGTTAGATGAACAAGAATATTTTGTTGAAGCTAGACCACTTAAGCACAAACGCTTTTGTTTAGGCTACCGATTTCAAGAAAAAGATAAACCAGGAAAAGTAGATGCTACAAAAGCTGCCGCGCTTGGTGTAACAAGTGATGATCAATTCAAAGAGCTAAAGTCTGGAAATTCCATAAAGCTGGAAAATGATACAGTAATCGAAGCTTATGAAATTGTAGGACATCCTCGGCCTGGTGATAGTTTTGCATATGTAACGGACACAGAATATTGCCCAAATGCAGTTAAACTCGCTATGAATGCAAATATTCTATTTCATGAGGCAACTTTTAGTTCTGAATTAGCTGAAAAGGCCAAGGAAACAGGACATTCTACAACATTGGATGCCGCTAGAGTTGCAACAGAAGCTCAAGCTAAACTGTTAGTAATTGGACATTTTTCGGCGCGTTACACAAATTTACATGCCTTACTAAAAGAAACTAGAGAAGCATTCTACCCAACATGGTTGGCAAACGAATTGCGCCCAATTTTCACAGATCCATCCCATGAACGCGGAATTGTAGATCCAAAAGTTGAACTTAAGGATCTCACAAAAAAAGAAGATAATCGAGGAAGTTATAATAAAGGACGAACACCAAATAGAGATTATCGTGGAGGCGGTAGAAGAGAGCAACGAGGTGGAAGTGGGAATAGAAATTTCCGTCAAAGAAAACAGCATGGCGGGGCACGCTATGATAATGATCGTAGTAATTCAGGTTATAGAAATAGTGGACGTTATGACAATGATCGTGGTGGTGGATACCGTGGTGGTAGGTACGATAACGATAGAGGTGGTTACAGAAGTAACGGAGGCTACCGAAGTGGGATAGAGAACTCTTCTAATAGTGGTGAAAGAAGATATAGTAATAGTAATTATAAACGCGATGACAACTCAGGAGATAAAATGCCAAGTAGATCAAATAGTCCTAGGACTTCTTATGACGATTTTGATAGATTCTAAAAATAAATGAAAAAAACACCCTTTAGTAAAGCCGTTGATAGAACCCTTATCAAGCGGCTTTATTTTTATGTAAAACCTTATAGCCGGTATGTAGTATTAGCGGTAGTTTTTATTTTAATTTCTTCTTTTCTTGGTACAATTAGGCCAAAACTTACTCAGCTAGCCATCGATAACCATATTTCAGTGGGCGATTTAGATGGATTGGTACATATTGTTTTACTACTTTTTGCCGCATTAATTGGTGAGTTTGTTGTATTAATGTCTAATACATATTTAACTCGGTGGTTTGGTCAGGGAACTCTATTCGCATTAAGAAATGCGATTTTTAAAAAAATTAAATCACTTCATGTCCAATATTTTGATAAAAATCCTATCGGAAAATTGATTACCAGAACAACTAGTGATGTTGAAGCTCTCTCTGAATTATTGTCTGATGGGGTAGTTGCAATTGTAGGAGATTTATTTCGCATAATTTTTATTCTCTATTTTATGTTTAGCATGAACTGGGAATTAAGTTTAGTAACCATATCTGTTTTACCTATTTTATTTTATGCTACATTTTGGTTCAAAGAGAAGGTAAGAATTGCTTTTTTAGAAGTTAGAGATCAAATTTCTAACCTTAATTCCTTTGTTCAAGAACACATAAATGGTATAGATGTTGTTCAACTTTTTAATAGAGAAAATACTCAGAAAAAAAAATTTGAGACTATTAATGCTTCTCATAAAGATGCCCATATAAAAACTATATTCTATTTCTCCATCTTTTGGCCTGTGGTAGAGATTTTTTCCAGTTTCTCAATGGCACTAGTAGTTTGGTATGGTGGAGGTCGTGTTATGATGGATGGAGTATCATTAGGGATACTTCTAGCATTTATACAATACGCACGCCAATTTTTTATGCCAATACGTAGTCTTTCCGATAAATTCAATACGTTACAATCTGCCTTGGCTTCATCAGAACGGATTTTTAATATTATGGATACAAAAACAGAGGTTCTAGAAATTCAAAACCCTAAAAAAATAGAAAATCCAAAAGGGGAAATTTGTTTTAAAAATGTGTGGTTTAAATACAACCAAAATGAAGATTGGGTATTAAGAGATATTTCTTTCACCGCTAAACCTGGTGAAAATGTTGCTATTGTTGGAGCTACAGGGTCTGGTAAAACAACTATAATTAATCTTTTAATGAGGTTTTATGACATTCAAAAAGGTTCTATAATATTGGATGGCATTGATATTAGAGAGCTAGCATTATCTGATCTGCGGTACTATTTTAGTCTAGTGCTACAAGATCATACCATATTTAGTGGCTCAATTATAGATAATATTACGTTAGGGGAACCTGTAATTAGCCGTGAGCAAGTAATAGCTGCCTCTAAAGAAGTTGAAGCACACAAATTTATTGAAAAGTTACCCAAGAAATATGATTATGAATTAAGAGAACAGGGTAAGTCATTGTCAATGGGACAAAAACAATTAATTTGTTTTGTTAGAGCAATGGTATTTGATCCAAAAATTCTAGTGCTTGATGAGGCTACTTCAAGTATAGATTCTGAAACCGAGTCCTTAGTAACAATAGCTAGTAAAAAAATGATGGAAGGTAGAACATCTATCGTTGTTGCACATAGGCTTTCTACCATACAACATGCAGATACTATTTTGGTTATGCATAAAGGTAAAATTAGAGAGCGGGGCTCTCATTCTAATTTATTAAAAGTTGAAAATGGTATTTATCGAAAGTTGTATGAACTTCAATA
>JAYPYN010000048.1:2776-7005 GCA_038154605.1 Balneolaceae bacterium | reverse complement strand
TCAATACAAAGACCAAAGTAAATAATAGTTTTTAAAATTTAGAGTAATTCAACTTACCCAATTTATATGTGATACTATATTTAGGTTCCGCCTGAATATTTACTAATGAATAGAATAATTATTTTGCAGAATTTTCTACAAAATTAAGGGCTTTTACTATCGGTTTTAATGATGTCAAAAGTGTTTAAGTCTTCTATCACTTGTCGCTGTCAAATTCGAATCCATCCAACTTAAACCATCTAAAAAATAATCCGATTATTAACTTTTAGAGAATTTTATAGAGTTATATTCTTCAGGCTTCTCCTTTGCAATAGATATATTTTCCAATTATTTCCGCTAATTATTATTCCAAGATATACAATTTGACCTGCACGATAGGCTTATTGCATAAATTGGTCTTTGATTTCTTTTTTTGGAGCCTTAAAATACTCAAAAGGATCGTTTATGGATTTCTTTTCAAGGATTATATCTAATAAAGGCGCCATTCGGTCGAGGTATTCTACCTCAAGATCACCAATTACATTAGCTTCAATTTCGGCTACATCCTTTTCATTTTTTTTGGGTAACAATACTTTCTTAATTCCGGCACGTTTCGCAGCCAATACTTTTTCTTTAATGCCTCCAACCGGAAGTACCAATCCCCTCAGTGTGATTTCGCCTGTTAAGGCGATTTTTCCATTTACTTTTCTTTGGGTAAAAATAGAGGCAATTGCCGTTAGTAGAGATACACCAGCAGAAGGACCATCTTTTGGTACAGCTCCAGCTGGCACATGAATGTGTAAATCGTAATATTTAAATGCTGCTTCTGGAATCCCAATACCTTCTGCATGTGCTTTTAGGTAAGAAATTGCAAGCATCGCCGATTCTTTCATCACATCACCAAGTTGACCAGTTATATTTAATTTACCGGTACCTTTTGAAACACTTGCCTCAATAAAAAGGATATCTCCTCCAAATGGGGTCCAAGCAAGGCCTGTGGCAACGCCAGGTACGGTAGTTCGTTCAGCAACATCACTAAAGAATTTTTGCTTACCTAATAAATCCTCAATATCGGTAGCAGATACTTCAAAAGTTTCAATTTCACCAGAGGCTACTTTTGCAGCTACACCACGAGAAACAGAACCGATTTGGCGGTCCAAATTTCGCACTCCTGATTCACGAGTATATTCATCTATTATCTTAACAACGGCATCTTCTTTAATAGATATTTGTGAATCTTGTAACCCGTTTTCTTTGGTTTGCTTTGGAATAAGATAATTATTTGCAATCTCAGTTTTTTCTTCTAGTGTATATCCGCTAATGTTTATCATTTCCATTCTATCTCTGAGAGGAGCGGGGATGGTTTCTAATGAGTTAGCAGTAGCAATAAATAATACTCTTGATAAGTCGTATTCTAGTTCTAAATAGTTATCACTGAAGGTATCATTTTGTTCAGGATCAAGTACTTCTAATAGTGCTGAAGTTGGGTCACCACGGTAATCAGATCCAACCTTATCGATTTCGTCTAGCATAATTACAGGATTACCTTTACCGGCTTTCTTCATTGAACGGATGATACGCCCAGGAAGAGCGCCTATATATGTTCTACGATGCCCACGTATTTCAGCTTCATCTCTGATACCACCTAAACTAAAACGTTCAAATTCTCTATTTAGAGCGCGTGCAATTGATTTACCTAGTGATGTTTTACCAACGCCAGGAGGGCCATAAAAGCAGAGGATAGGGGCTTTCATATCTTTTTTTAGCTTCAAAACGGCCAAATATTCAATTATGCGTTTTTTTACTTTTTCTAGTCCGTAATGATCTTCATCCAGTACTTGTCGTGCAAATTCTAGATCAAGTTTATCCTCAGAATATTCATCCCAAGGTAAGTCTAAAATCCATTCAACGTAACTATGAATAATTCCATAATTTGGGGATGCATTGGGAGTCATTTCTAGTCTTCCCAATTCTTTTTCAGCAATTTTTTTGGCATGCTCGGGTAATTTTTTTGCACTAAGTTTATCCCTTAACTTATCTACCTCTTGCTGTTCGGCATCTTCTCCTAATTCTTCCTGAATTGCCTTCATTTGCTGGCGTAGATAGAATTCTCTCTGCTGATCATCAATATCTGATTTTACCTTAGTGCGAATTTTTTCGCTCATATTCAAAACTTGGAGTTCTTGTTCTAAAAACTCCATGATTTTATCAAGATTGGCAGAAAATTTTTTTGTTTCTAATAATTCCTGTTTGCTTTCTATATCAACATTTAGGTTAGATGCTATAAAATTTAATAGAAAAATAGGGCTGTTGATATTATTTACCGCAATGGCAGCCTCTGAGGGGATATTGGGTGATTTATTGATTATATCAACCGCTGTCTCTTTTATATTTCTAACAGAAGCACTCAATTCAAGTCCTTCTAAGTCCATTTCTCGTCCATAGGCTTTGGTACTTGCCTTAAAGTAAGGTTGTTCTTGAGTGAATTTATCTACCTCAAATACCGATTTACCCTGAATAACAATACTTCTACTGCCATCTGGCATTTTAATAAGTTTTAGAATTTGTGCAACAGTTCCTACAAGGTTTAAATCTTCATACCTTGGTTCCTCAACATCTTCATTTTTCTGAGTAACCACTCCAATTATTTTATCACCAGCGTATGCTTCTTTAACTAAAGCTAAAGATCGATCTCTTCCTACGGTTATAGGCACTACCACACCAGGAAATAGTACGGTGTTTTTTAAGGGTAGGATTGGAAGTGATTCTGGGACAGTAGATTCTGTTAAAGCTTTCTCCTCTTCTTCCGACATAAGAGGAATAGCTTGTTCAAAGTCTTCAAAAACATCGTCTACCTTTGGATTATTTTCTAAAAAAATTCGTGATCTCATTAATGTACGTCATTTAAATTCTATGCTACATCACGCAAATACAAAGCCAAGAATAACCTTAGATGAATAAGAGATTAAATATGTCGTAGATGGCAGGATGTTCGGGCAATCTGACAGGTTTAATAATGAGAAATTTTTGATGGAGTTAGGTTTTATTTTATCTATTTAATATTCCATTATAGTTTAAAAATCACATTTTTTGATACTGTTTCTTTAAATTAAGATGATACTTTTAAACCGTTAATGAAAGAGTATGTATGTTACAGGGTTTTTCTAAGCTTCTTAAGCTAAGAATAAATTATTGTTTTTATGGCATGAAAACATAGTGATAAAGAGAAGCTTCTAAAGCAGAGTGAGTAGGCTAAAAATGAAACTGAAGTGCTGCAGCCGTAACTCCAGAAAGAATAGGACTTTCATTAAAAGTTTTGGAGAGAAATTGAGTAGCAATAGACAAATCCCATAATTTGGTTTCTATTGCGGCACCAAAACTAAAATAATTAGGTAATTCAGTAGCAAGTTGTGTACCTGCTCTAAGTGGTAAAAAATGTAATAATCGAAGTTCCACACCAACAGATGCTATCAATTTGGAAGAATTAAATGCATTGTTATGTAAACCGACACTCAAATCACCCATTAATTTGAGTCTTTTTAATTCCAGTAGTAATCCGGCATGCACTGTGGTGGGAAGCAATACAGAATTGATTTCTTTACCTTGAGAGGCAGACTGTAGTGGGTTATTCAAAGAAAATTGATCGATAAAATCTAAAAATTGACCCGGAGCACCTACGAATGCGTCAGTAGATACATTGATAGGAAGTGTGCTAGAATTTGTTGTATCTGAATTGATGATGAAACGGCTTGTTTTATCATAATACACAAAGCCAATATCTGTAATTGAGAATGAAAGTCTCAATGATTTTTGAGTACGCTGCTCTAATTTATCAAGCGTTGAAAAATCACTTCCTAAAGTAAATAAATAGGTAAAACCAATATCTAAACCAGCACCATAACCCTGAGGATCAAAAAAATCATTGGTAATATTTTGTGCCAATGCAGTTTGTGCATCTATACCTGACAAGTAGGTGGAGGTTGCATTAGTGAAATTTCCAGAATCTTGATAATTGAAATCCTGAATTTGTTGTATATCACCATTTTGCAATTCAATAAATTGATTTTTCCATTGAGCATTAATATTTGAACCTGCAAGTACAAATTTTGGGGCAAATCCAATTATAAACCTATCTAAACTAGAAGTTATATTGGTAAATAAATCAAAAGATTCAGCGTATCCGAATGAGAATTCGTACAAAGATTGATAGCGATGGGTTAATGAACGATCCAGTAAAGTGGTGTTATCCC
>JAYPYN010000048.1:1820-2766 GCA_038154605.1 Balneolaceae bacterium | reverse complement strand
GTGTTATCCTTAGTTTGCAAAGTAGATGAATACCAACCTTTACCAACTTCAAAGCTAGAAGATATCCTATTTCGAATTACAAAGGATAATGATCGTTTGCTGTTTCTTATTTTAATTCCAAGTAGGGTAATATCTATTCTTGATTGATGCAAAGAGATAGACCGATTTCGGATGTAGTTATCTTCTAAGATTTCTTGCCTGTCAAGTTCGGAAATGGAATAAGAACCTGGTTTAAAGGCAAACATATAACTTTCAAAATTGGCTCGCTGTTGCTTTAGGTTACTAAAATTTTGAACACCATTAAAGTAAGTTCCTGTTACAAGCATTCCCATATCAAAATTTCTAACTCTATCAGAAATAAAAAGATTCGCAGGGTTAATAAAGTTTGCGTTGTAATCGGTTATATAAGCTACGCCACCGCCGCCAAGAGCAACTGTTTTTGGAGTAAGTATATTTTGAGCGTTAACTTTAAAGCTACAAACTAATACCATCAACAATAAAATGGGGGTCTCTTTCCACATAATGGATTAAATCTGTCTAGTCTATAATTTGTAGGGGTGCCGACCTTAACATTAACTTTTTCTGTCCTCTTTTTTTGAAAAATACAACAACTTTGGTGTCCAAACCTAATCCACTTCTACTTATTATCTTTCCGGCACCAAATTTAGCATGTATTACTTCTGCACCTACCACAAAAGGGTCTTCCCCAGATTCATACTCATAATGAATGGAGCCCATTGAACTAGCGCTAGTTTTTTTTGTTATTGGTTTCTGCCAATCATATTCAATGTAGGTGGATGAGTTTCTTTTTTCGGTAGTTGTTTCATTTGAAAAGCGATCTGCTTTTTGGTGAATTGTTGCACCATTTTCGGTTCTAACAACGCCAGGATCAACTTCGTCTAGAAAACGTGATCGCAGTTGTATTTGCTCCTCACCGAATTTAAAT
>JAYPYN010000048.1:1352-1810 GCA_038154605.1 Balneolaceae bacterium | reverse complement strand
AATTTAAATCGTGATTTACAGTGGCTAAAATAGAGTCGCTCTTCAGCGCGAGTAATCGCTACATAGAACAACCGCCGTTCTTCTTCGATGTCTGCATCAAAGCCATCGCGGGCACCAACAGGAAAGAGATTTTCTTCAAGCCCAACAACAAACACAACTGGAAATTCCAATCCCTTAGAACCATGTACAGTCATCAAAGTGATTGCGGGTTTTTTTTCATCAAATTTATCGCCGTCTGTAATCAAGCTAATTTCTTGTAAAAATGCACTTAAAGAAGGATTGGAAGAACCTTTTTCGTAATAGGAGATAGCATTTTGTAATTCCAAAATGTTTTCTCTACGCATCATCGAGTCATGCGATTGTTCTTCTACAAGAGCTTTCATATAGCCCGATTGCTCGAGAACAGCACGTGTTATTTCTGTTAAACTTCTACCTTGTTCTAATTCTGATCGCAGTTG
>JAYPYN010000048.1:358-1342 GCA_038154605.1 Balneolaceae bacterium | reverse complement strand
AATAGTTCTACCCGTTTGGCGAGCTACTATCCTAAGATCGTTAATGGATTTGTTTCCAATTCCACGTGAAGGTTCGTTTATGATGCGTACCAAGTTGGTTTCATCATGCTTATTTACCAATAATGTGAGGTAGGCAAGTACGTCTTTAATTTCTTTACGTTGATAAAAAGAAAGACCGCCGATGAGCTGATATGCTAAATCATGGCGGCGTAGAGCCTCTTCAAAAACACGCGATTGGTAATTGGTACGATAAAGGATAGCCATTTGGTTGTTAGAATATCCATGCCGCATTTTTAAATCTAAAATATGTTGGGCTACTCTATTTGCTTCGTCCCGTTCATCATAATTTTGAAGAAGGGTAACAGGTTCTCCGTATGCTTTTTCTGTCCAAAGCGTTTTATCAAGTTGATTTTCGTTTCTTTTTATGATGGAGTCAGCACATTGTAAAATAGAGCGTGTAGATCGATAATTTTGTTCTAAGGGGACTTGTTTTGCATGTTCATAGTCTTCCTTAAAATTTAGAATATTTGAAATATCGGCACCACGAAACGAATAGATACTTTGGGCATCATCTCCAACCACACATATGTTCCCATATTTTTGAGCCAGCATTTTGGTTACTTTATACTGGGCGTGATTGGTGTCTTGATACTCATCAATTAGAATGTATTTAAAGCGATCTTGATATCGTTCTAAAAGCTCTTTGTGCTCTTCAAATAATTCAATGGGCTTTACTAATAAATCATCAAAATCCATTGCATTACTTTGCTTCAACCTAGTTTGATAAATACTATATACTCGTGATGTAATGTCGTCTAAGGTGGAACTTACAAATCGGTTTTGATAATCGGTGGGTGTAATTAGCTGATTTTTAGCGTCGCTAATTTTATTTCGAATGGCTTTTGGTTTAATTTCTTTTGGATCAAAATTGAGTTCCTGAAGTATTTGCTTAATTACGGTTTCAGAATCACTAGTATCATAAAT
>JAYPYN010000048.1:0-348 GCA_038154605.1 Balneolaceae bacterium | reverse complement strand
CATCCAGATTTTGTGTGCTTTATCACCGATTAATGCCAAGATACGTTCTTTCATTTCTCGAGCGGCTTTATTTGTGAATGTAAGCGCTAAAATTTCGTTAGGTGCAGCTTTAAACTGGTGCAGTAGATAAGCGATTCTAAATGTTAAAACCCGGGTTTTACCGGATCCAGCTCCTGCAACAATTAATAGTGGCCCTTGCGTGGTGGTAACAGCTTCGAGTTGCTGCTTATTAAGTCCTTTCAGGAAATCGGCAGGTTGCTGTGGTTCTTGAGGTTGTAAAGAAAATGTTTTCATTCGTTTAGTACGATGGGATTAGTCCAACGCTTGAAAAAATAGAATTACTGATTC
>JAYPYN010000047.1:7373-14203 GCA_038154605.1 Balneolaceae bacterium | reverse complement strand
AAAATTCCTTTTATCATAGATGATTATCATGGAACAAATGTTGTTCCCCTCTCCATAAAAAATAATAAACTTGAAGATTGTTTTATTTTAATTGGTGGTTATAAATATCTACAGTGGGGAGAAGCTAACTGTTTTTTACGTTTTCCTAATGATTGCGAACTGCGGCCTGCTATCACAGGTTGGTTTGCCTCCTTTAACACATTGGCTCACCCTAGAAATCATGATCTTACCAAATATGACAAATCCAATCAACGATTTGCAACAGCTACTTACGATCCCACCTCACAATTTAGAGCCGCAAAGGTAGTAGATTTTTTTTCTGAACATGGCCTAACGAAAGAAATATTGACAAACCAATACCAAGCTCAAGTTGAGTGCTTAAAAAATTTATTTTTGGACATGAACATTGATTCGAATAAAATAAAACTAACCCATAATCGACCAAGTTGTAAAAATGGTGGTTTTCTGTCATTAACATCTCCAAAAGCACGAGAACTGTGTGAAGATTTACAATCACGTAATATTTATACAGACGCTAGAAATCAAATACTAAGATTTGGCCCTGCTCCTTATACTACTGAGAAACAAATCATTAGTGTAATGAAAGAACTCAAAAAATCAGTAGAAAATATTTTGTAAGGAACAACTTCCTGTTGAGTCTTACATATATCGAACATATATTATTACTCATACAAGAGTGACGTGATATGACACCATTCACTTGTAAATTCGGTGAAACCTAAATAAAACATACTATGGCTAACGAAAAGAAATTAAAAGCACTCGATATCGCAGTTGGGCAGATTGAAAAACAACATGGAAAAGGCACCATCATGAAATTAGGTGATGAAGCTTTAAATGATGTGGATGTAATTTCAACTGGATCTATTATGGTTGATTACGCATTGGGCGTACAAGGAGTTCCAAGAGGTAGAATTACCGAAATATATGGTCCAGAGGCTAGCGGTAAAACCACTTTAGCACTTCAAGTAATTGCACAAGCGCAAAAAAATGGTGGGTATGCTGCCTTTATTGATGCAGAGCATGCTTTTGATCCAAGATACGCTAAAGCCCTAGGAATTAATACAGAAGAGCTGCTAGTTTCGCAACCAGATAGCGGAGAACAAGCCCTAGAAATAACCGAAACACTTATTCGATCTGGCGCATTAGATGTAATAGTGGTCGATTCGGTAGCAGCCTTAGTACCACGCGCAGAATTAGAAGGCGAAATGGGTGATTCGCACATGGGACTACAAGCAAGATTGATGTCACAAGCACTTAGAAAAATTACAGGTGTAGTAAACAAAACAGACACCGCTTGTATTTTCATCAATCAAGTTCGGGAGAAAATAGGCGTAATGTTCGGAAATCCTGAAACTACCACTGGTGGGCGAGCATTAAAATTTTATTCTTCTGTGCGGTTAGATATTAGAAGAATTGGAGCTATAAAAAAGGCAGATGAAGTAATTGGAAATAGAACAAAGGTAAAAGTGGCAAAAAATAAAGTAGCTCCTCCTTTTAAAGTAGTAGAATTCAATATTATGTATGGCAAAGGAATTTCTAGAGTTTCTGAAATACTTGATCTTGCTGTAGAATTCGATATTATACAAAAAAGAGGAAGTTGGTTTAGGTACAATGGAGAACCCATAGGGCAAGGGGCTGATTCTGCTATGCAATTTCTCGAAGAAGACCCAGAATTATGTAATTCTATTGAGCAACAAGTACGAAATCAATTAAATGGCATTGTTGAGGAAACAGATGATTTAAACACAGATCAAGTTGCTTCTAAAGAGAAAATAAATGCGGTTTAATCGTTTACATCTATAAAATTGAACCCTAAAAATCAGAACCTACAAATTATTAGTATCTAGTTTTATTTGATGCGATGAAAGAAAAAACATATCAATCTAGCAATAAATTAGATGCAATAATTGGGGTAAATTATGGTAAAATAAGTGCAATAAGCCCTCAAAAAAAAAGCTCTGATCGATATTCACTTTTCGTAAATGATATTTTTGTGATTGGTATATCTGAATATTGTCTCTTAAAACTTAATTTAACTACTGGAGATCATTTTGATCAAGAATTACTAGATAACCTTTGCTATTGGGAAACATATTACCACGCTAAAAAATATGTATTTGTATTATTAAGTAGAAGAGATCATTCAATTTTAGAATTAAAGCAAAAGGGAATAAAAAAAGGAATACCTTTGTCTACCATAGAAGTGATAATACCTGAAATGATTGACAAGGGATATATAAATGAATTAGCTTTCGCAAAACATTTCGCTTACGATAAATTTAAGTTCAATCATTGGGGAATTCATAAAATCAGTATAGAGCTAAGAAAAAAAGGAATTAGCAACAGTATTATAGAATCTGCATTACAAACTATTCCTTTTAATGAGAAACACGAAAAACTGAATCACCTTTTCAGAAAACATTATCATAAATTTAAGAGAATAGAGGCTGTTAAACGTAGAAAAAAAATATTCGCCTTTTTCTACAGAAAAGGCTACGATTCAGATACTATCAAATTATCTTTATCTGAATGGTTAATTAAATTAGAGGCATGAGAAATTTAACTCTAGAAAAAATCATACGTTTTATTATTGGAGCGACAACTTTTGGAGTAGTTGGTTTACTTCTATATAATTTCAGTACTTTGGTGGCCTATCTTATTCTTGCAATGATTTTAAGCTATCTACTCGACCCATTTGTAAATCGTATTCAAAGAATGGGTATTAATAGAACATTAGGAATCACACTTACGCTATCAGCAGTAATTTTACTAATTGTATATATTTCTACGAATGTTTTTCCTGTTTTTATTGGAGAAATGATAAAATTAACTCAGGAAGATTTAACGCTTGAAAATATTACAAGTATCGCTGGGAAAATAGAAAATCGTCTCAGTAAAAATTTAACGTTCATTCCAGAAGGTTTTTTAGAAACAAGTATTACTCAAATAGTTAAAGAATTATTTGATTTAGGCAAACTTTCATCTGTATTAAGTGATGCAGTAGGGTTATTTACAAATATTTTCTCAGCTGTTTTGGTTGTGCCTTTTGCTGCTTTTTTCTTTTTAAAAGATGGCAGTAAAATAAGAAGAGATGTTTTACGATTGATCCCAAATAAGTACTTTGAAACTTCACTTACCTTAATTGATAAAGTTGAAAAAAGACTTCGTTTATACTTTAGAAGTGTTCTGATTCAAAGTTTTCTAGTTGCTGTAATTTCGTGGGCAATATTAAGTATTGCTGGATTAGATAATGCACTTTCGGTTGGGATATCTGTAGGCGTGGCAAATACTATTCCTTATTTTGGCCCCATAATTGGGTATCTATTATCTATTATTATCTCAATCATAGAAACTGGAAATTTTTCTTTAGTTCTTGTATGTGTTCTCTCCATCTTTATCGTACAACTTATAGACAATTTATTACTACAACCTTTTTTATTTTCTAGATCTGCTGATATGCACCCTGTAGCAATACTATTTATCATTTTAATTGGAGCCCAAACCGCTGGTATATTAGGAATGCTTTTAGCTATCCCTTTTGCTACTGCAATAAAAATTACGGTCAATCAAATATCTTGGAGTTTTAATAATTATCAAGTATTTAGAATTGAACATGCCCCTAATTCAATAAATAGTGGTTAATTCTTCAATTTTCGATTCCTCATACCACTAAACTTTAGTATCTTTTAAAAGCATATTTTAACGCTTATTATTCGCACATTTTGAGAAATATTGTTGTTTTTGCCTCCGGTTCAGGTTCAAACTTTCAATCAATTATTAACGCCATATCAACAGGACTTCTAGATGCTACTATAACAGGTTTAGTTACGGATCGTAATAATATTGGAGCCATTCAAATAGCGAATCATAATAAAATTACTCACTCAGTTATCTCACCTAAAAATTTCGATTCTGAAAGTGAGTATGAGTTTGAACTCTTAAATATTATCAATTCCTATCAAGCTGATATTTTAGTTTTAGCTGGTTATTTGAAAAAAATCCCTCCTCTTGTTATTGATATCTTTCGTAATCGAATCTTGAATATTCATCCCTCTTTGTTGCCTAAATATGGAGGAAAAGGTTTTTATGGAATTAAAGTTCATGAAGCTGTGATACAAAATGGCGAACTAGAATCTGGCTGTACCGTTCATCTTGTAAATGAAAGATATGACGATGGTCCAATCTTAGGGCAAATTAAAGTACCTGTTAATCATGATGATACACCATCTGATTTAGCACAAAGAGTTTTAGCACAAGAACATACAATTTACCCTCAAGTAATTTCTGAATTTTTAAAATCACTATCTTAACAAATGGCATTAAATCCTCTTGATTCACTCCCAGAAAATAATTTAACCATAAATCGGGCATTACTTTCAGTATCAAATAAAGAAGGTATTGTTGAGTTAGCAACTGCATTATACAATCATGGAATTGAATTAATCTCAACAGGGGGTACATCTAAAACTATTGCTGATGCAGGTATACCTGTTAAAGATGTATCTGAGATAACTAATTTTCCTGAATGTTTGGATGGCCGAGTAAAAACTTTACATCCACTTGTACATGGTGGAATTTTGGCGCGTACGAGTCATTTACCAGATAATCAGGAGATTGAAAAACTTGGTATTAATCCTATTGAATTAGTTGTTGTTAATCTATATCCATTTAAAGAAAAAATTGCTACACCTGAAATCACCCCTGTAGTAGCAACTGAATTTATTGATATTGGCGGACCGACCATGATTAGAGCAGCAGCAAAAAACTTTGCTCATGTAGCTATTCTTTCTTCACCCGATCAATATCTAAATGTGATAAAAGAATTAAAGACAGAAAATGGAATAAAATTTTCAACAAGAAAAAAACTGGCTAAAGAAGCATTTGCCCACACTGCAGATTATGATACAGCTATCGCTAATTACTTCACTACACTTATTGATGAAAAGCCAAGTAAACAAATCAATATTTCTGAACCGTTAGCACATGAACTCCGATATGGTGAAAACCCACATCAAAAAGCTGCTGTTTATGGAAATCAGAAATCCATCATTGATTGTTTCCATGGGAAGAAATTAAGCTACAATAATTATATTGATGTAGATGCAGCATTACATTTAGTTAGTGATTTTAATGACTCAGAACCAACGTGCATAATTATTAAACACACCGTTCCGTGTGGAATTGGTATGGATAAAAATTTAAACATAGCCTATCAAAAAGCTTTTAGCACTGATACTGTCTCTCCTTTTGGAGGAATCGTTGCTGTGAATAAACCCCTCGATTTAGAGACAGCAACTTCAATCGATAAAGTTTTTACAGAGATAATTATAGCTCCAGAATTCACAAAGCCTGCTGAAGAGTTATTAATTCAAAAAAAGAATCGAAGATTAATCCGTATAAAGAAAAATGTAAGTCAGGGTGAAAAAATTGCTTATAGATCAATTTTTGGTGGATTTTTAAAACAAGATTCTGATCTGGAACCAATTCATGAAGAATCATTTAAAATAGTTACAGATCGTAAACCAACTAAAAGCGAATATCATGATTTATTATTTTCTTGGAAAGTAGTACGTCATGTAAAGTCCAATGCAATTGTTTATGCAAAAAATGGCAGAACCCTTGGCATTGGATCAGGACAAACCTCTAGGGTCGATTCTTCAGAAATTGCGATAGCAAAAGCAAAAAAAGAGGGATTATCGCTTGATGGAGCAGCCATTGCAAGTGATGCTTTCTTTCCATTTTCGGATGGTATTGAAGCTGCCGCTAAAGCTGGTGCTACAGCGGTAATACAGCCAGGTGGTAGTGTTCGTGATGATGAGGTTATAGCCAAAGCCAATGAACTTGGTTTGTCCATGATATTTACAGGTAAGCGCCATTTCAAACATTAATACATTGCCACACAATAATGTATATACAAAGCTGCTGCACATAACTTTGAAATGATTATATTATTAGAACATCTTTTTTCTTGCAAGAATAATTAATACGAACGTTAATTTATTTGAAATATTATAGAAGTAATTGCTCGCAAATAGAATTTCAAAGTGGTATTTTAAGAAATCGAAATTTCTAAAATTTAGCCTCTAACTATAATGTCCACTCCTCAAGGAAATACATCACCATTTAGAAAAAAAAATACACCAAAAAAAGGACTTCTTGATTTTTTATACACCGATATTGCTATAGATTTAGGTACTGCTAATACTTTAATTTATTCTCGAGGAGAAGGTATTGTATTAAACGAGCCATCTATTGTTGCTCTCAATCAACAAGATATACCAGTAGCCACTGGCCATGAAGCAAGGTTAATGCATGAAAAAACCCATAGAAAAATCAGAACTATTCGCCCTCTTAGAGATGGTGTGATCGCTGATTTTGAGGTTGCAGAACAAATGATTCGAGGGATGATCGAAAAGGTAAAAGTAAAGTGGTACTCTAGTACTAGACAAATGGTGATCTGTGTACCTAGTGGTATTACCGAGGTAGAACGTAGAGCTGTAAGAGATAGTGCTGAACACGCAGGTGCAAAAGAGGTTCATTTAGTTGATGAACCAATGGCAGCCGCTATTGGAATTGGTTTGGACGTTCATGAGCCTGTAGGTAATATGATTGTTGATATTGGTGGTGGCACAACTGAAATAGCTGTAATTGCTCTCTCTGGCATTGTATATGCGCAATCTGTACGCTTAGGAGGAGATGAATTAAACGAAGATATAATCAACTATTTTCGTAGAAATCACAACCTATTGATTGGTGAACGAACTGCAGAAAAAATTAAATGTGAAATAGGTTCCGCTGCTCCTTTA
>JAYPYN010000047.1:360-7363 GCA_038154605.1 Balneolaceae bacterium | reverse complement strand
TCACAAAAGGGCGCGATCTTGTGAATGGTGTTCCAAGAACTAGGCATATTACATCTAAGGATGCTCGTGAAGCAATGGCAGAATCTGTGAATACTATCGTTGAATCGATTACAAAATCATTAGAACAAACACCACCAGAATTATCCGCAGATATCCTAGATCGTGGAATTATGCTTACTGGAGGTGGTGGTATGTTAAAAAATCTCGATAAATTAATAATGGAAACAACAGATTTGCCAGTTCATATAGCTGAAGACCCACTTACCGCTGTAGTTCGAGGAACAGGTGCCATATTGGAAAACCTAGAATATTATCGTCCAGTAATTGACTCATAATCATGCTAAATGCAGTTTAGAGTATTTAAAGTAGAACACGCATCAGACTACATTGTCACTGCATTTATATTAATTTTAGCTCTTGCTATTGCAGTAAGTCGCCATCAAGATGGATTAAATGCACTTAGAAAAGGTTCGTTATTAATACTAAGTACTTTAGAAGAACCCTTATCCAATATTAGAGTATATAGACAGGCACTAAAAAATAATAGATACCTTCAACAACAAAATATTTTACTACAAGATGAACTAAGCAGACTACGAACCTTAGAGCTTGAAAATAAAAAATTAAGACAGCTACTAAATTATAAGAAAGAGTCGGATTTCCCTCTTTTACCTGTTCGGTTTGTTAGTAAAAACTTAAGTGGCTTAAACAACACTTTTTCTATAAATGCGGGTTCTGATAAAGGAATTGAAATTGGCATGCCAGTAATATCCTCTGATGGCTTAATAGGTAAGGTTATATTAACTAGTAAATCTTACTCTCAAATTATACCATATTATAATAAGGCATTTAGAATAAGCGCTAGGATACAAGAAACTCGTTCTGTGGGTATTGTAAGTTGGAGTGGAGAAAATATATCTGAATTAGTAATGGATTATGTACCAAAAACAATACTAGTTGATTCTGGATTTGTAATAGAAACTAGTGGATTTAGTAATGAATTTCCTGTGGGAATTCCTATAGGTACTGTTTTTAGGACCACAAAAGAAAAAGGAAAAGACACACAACGTATTTATCTTCGACCATCCACTTCTCTTTTTAATATTTCTGAAGGTTTTGTGATAAAATATAAACCTGATTCATCCCTATCAGTATTAAAAAAACAAGCTAATCAAATCTTTAAATGAGCAATCAATCAATAAAACATATTGCCTATGGTTTTTTTTTCATTGTTTTGGATGTGTTATTTTTTCAGCATCTAGATGTTTTTGGGGCAAAAATTGATATAATTTTATGCTATTTAATTTGGCTAGTTCAAAAGTATGAACGTAAACAATTAATACTCTCCACTGGATTCGTAGCTTTTCTTCAAGACGCTTTTTTTGATTTGTGGGGTATTATGATGTTTTCTAAATCGTTGGCATTATTTATTTCTTATAATTTTTTAAAAAATAAATCTGACTCACAATTACAAATTTGGCAAATTTTCATCATCATACTTGGAGTAGCTACACTACAAAATATTATACTTTTTTGTATAAGTAGCTTATTTTCTGTATTTGCTTCTGGTTTAGCACCATTTACATTAATTTTTGGTAATTCTATATACACCGCTTTGATTGGTGTTTTAATCTACATTTTCAAAGTAAAATAATTGCCTTCAAAATTTATAAATAGAACTCAAGCCTCAATTCGTATCCTTCAAATAATCATTTTTGGGTTATGTTCTGTGGTTTTTGGGCGTGTATTTTATCTCCAAATTATTCAATATGAAACGTATTCTGTAATTGGAGAAGAGAATTCTATACGGCAAGAGTATCTTAAACCCGCACGAGGCCTTATTTATGATAGAAATAAACAACTTCTCGTTGATAACGAACCTATATTTACTATCACAATTACACCAGCCAGTTTTAATCGTAAAACAATACCTTTACTTGCTAAGTTACTTGGTGTAAAAGATAGCCTTATTACTGAACGCGTGGACGAGGCTCAAAGATATAGCTGGTATAGAACATCTCCTCTTTTATCAGATGTGGATTTTAGCACTTTTACAAGAATAGAGGAAAATATTTGGCGATTATCTGGCATCGGTCATGAAATTGATAGTAAAAGAAACTACACCAATAAAATAAATGCGTCCCACATTTTTGGTTATCTAAGAGAAGCTGATAAGAAAGAATATCAAGCTTCCACCAAAATACGCCTAGGTGACAAAATCGGAAAAAGTGGACTGGAATTAATTTATGAAGATCAGCTAAGAGGCGAATTGGGTGTGAATCTTTTACGAGTTAATGTTCTGGGACAAACCTTAGGGAATTATGAAGGCGATAAAACAGGAATTAAGCCTTCTCAAGGTGATAATATCATAACTACCATTGATACAGAATTACAAGCTTTTGCTGAAGAACTTATGATTGGCAAAACTGGTGCTATAGTTGCGATGGATCCAAGTAATGGAGAAATACTAGCACTTGTTAGCTCTCCTAGTTATGATATTAATAAACTCACTGGGCGTTTAGATAAAAACTACTGGGCATCAATAAATTCAAGTTCTAATACTTCACGTCCACTCTACAACCGTGCAATATCTAGTCGACAACCACCTGGTTCTACTTTTAAACCTCTTATGGGAATGATTGGTCTTCATCTTGGGTATGTCACACCAAAAACAAATATTCCAAATATCGGTGGATATAGAAGAGGTCGGCTATATAGGGATATCGCACCATTGGGTGATTATAATCTTGAAAGTGCCATCGCTTATTCTAGTAATACTTATTTTTATTCGTTGATGGATAAAATTGCATCTAATGGTCATTTAAACATTTGGAGTGATTTAATCAAAGAGTTTGGCATAGGTATACCCAATACCATTGATTTACCAAGTGCTAACCAAGGAATTGTTCCAGATAGTGCTTTTTTAGACCGTTGGTTTGGAGTTCGTAAATGGGGATTAGGAGATTTAATTAATCTAGGTATTGGTCAAGGCGTATTATCACTTTCACCTTTGCAAATTACTCAAATGACAAGCTCAATTGCTAATAATGGATATAGAGTATCTCCACATATTGTACATTCAATTGAGAAAAGTGATGGGAAAATTGAAATCAAAGAAACCAATAAAGAAAAAATTAGTTGGGTAAAAGATGAATATTTAAATGTTGTAAAACGCGGAATGCAACGTGTTGTTGAAGAGGGTAGCGGTAAGTTTTATGTAAAAAATAACATTGTTTCCATCGCCGGAAAAACAGGAACTGCTCAAAATCCGCATGGATATAGCCACGGTTGGTTTACCTCATTTAGCCCTGTTGATAATCCAAAAATTGTAATTACTGTGTTCTTAGAAAATGCAGGTTTTGCATCAAGCTCCGCAGCACCTATTGCATCACTACTACACGAAAAATTTATAACCGGTAAGATTACACGAACTCATATTTATGATTATGTTTTAAATTGGAAACCTAAAGAAGATAATTCTAGAGTACAAGAATAATGACAAATCCAAGAGAATTTAATTGGACAATACTTTTCATTTGGCTTACTCTAACAATAATTGGATTAGTTGCAATATTTAGTGCTACTCAAGGACCCGTATCAGAATTTTTACCTTTACACATTCAAAATAGTTTCTATAAACAACTCATATTTATAATTGTATCACCTTTAATTATGATTGGTATACAATTTATCTCACCCCGAGTTTTAGTTCAACTTTCGTATCTTATTTATGTAGTTGGCATTCTACTTATGATTCTTACCCTACTATTTGGTAAGGAGATAAATGGAGCTAAAAGTTGGTTTAACATAGGACCTTTTGGTATCCAAAGTAGTGAATTCATGAAAATAGCTACCATTCTTGCTGTTGCTAATTATTTAACAAGTAGGAGAAATATTTCAACTGAAAACATACGTTATGCATTGTTTTCAGTTTTAATAATTCTAATACCAACAACCCTAGTTATTGCGCAAAACGATCTAGGTACAGCAATAATTTTTATTGCTTTAATTCCTGTAATGTTGTTTTGGTCTGGTCTGCCGTACGGCGTGTCGTTATATATAATATCACCAGCTATAATTCTATATCTTACTGTATTTAATTGGAAGATTGGGCTTTTTGCTGCATTTGTTGTCACTATAGTTATATTTTTTATTCAAAAAAGAACTTGGCTTACTATAACTTCGTTTTTTACGGGTATTGTTACTGTAGTAGGTGTTCGACTTGCTTTAACTGAGATTTTACAGCCACATCAAGTCACAAGAATTATTGCATTTACAAACCCTGCTTATGATCCAAGAGGGGCTGGATGGAATGTAATTCAAGCAAAAACCTCTATTGGTTCAGGGGGGGTTAGTGGAAAAGGTTTTCTAGAAGGAACTCAAATTCAATTAAAATTTTTACCAGAATCCTATACTGATTTTATTTTTTGTGTGATTGGTGAAGAATTTGGATTTATTGGAGCTGGATTGGTAATAATTTTATTTTGCATTTTATTTTTAAAATTATTGGCAATTGCACGTTCTCATAAACATCCTTTTGCTCAGCTAGTAACTGTAAGTATAACAACTGTATACTTTTTTCATTTCTTCATCAATATTGGTAGTGCTACAGCATTACTACCTGTAATAGGCATACCATTACCTTTTATCAGTTATGGGGGATCCGCTTTTCTTATAAATACTTTTATGTTAGCAATAGTATTGAATATGGATTTCCATAAGAGAGAATTTAGCATATATCGCTAATAAGGATTTATTTTTTTTGTACCTAAGTTAAAACTTTTTCTATGATGTTGGCTGTATCCATATTTAATTAATGCTTTTTTATGACTTAGTGTCGGATAACCAACATTATTTTCCCACCCATACATGGGATATTCTTTATGTAGTTTTTTCATTAGTTCATCTCTATAAACCTTGGCTAGAATTGAAGCCGCACCAATACTCATACTTCTATCATCGCCTTTAATTAAACAAGTATATGGAATCAACGAATTTGTATATCTATTTCCATCAACCAATAAATAATCAGGATCGGCGAGCTCATATTCTGCGCATTCTTTCATTGTTTCTATCGAAGCCCATAAAATATTAAGTTGCTCAATTAGTATGATTGACCCTTCTTTAATTGTCCAAAATAATGCATTAGCTTTTATAATTTGAGCTAATTCATTGCGCTCTTTAGCAGATATGGTTTTACTATCACGTATCTCTGGAATATCGATATCAGAATTAAAGATTACACCTGCGCAAACAATAGGACCAGCTAAACAACCTCTTCCAACCTCATCTAATCCCATTATTCTTTGGTATCCCTCAGACCAGAGTTGTTTCTCAAATTTTAATCTTTTATTACCCATATCGTATTTTATAAAAATTAACCGAAAGGAACTGTTTGTTGGATTAATGAATTCAAAATGTAAACAATATATATATGAACTTCAGATACTTTGAATGGGATGAAAGGTATGATCCAAACAAAAAAAGATCGTCCTTTGATACACTTTGGGATATTTTTCAACAATTATTAACCATTGCTAGTGGCAATGTAGAACAAGCTTTGAATTGGCTATCAGAACTTGATAAACAGTATAAAATAACCGAAAATTTTGATACGAGCTATACGTTAACTGATTTTCTTGAAGAGATGAAAGAAAGAGGTTTTTTAAAAAATGATGATCAAAATGAACACTTAATAATTACAAAGAAAACAGAACGTAGCCTTAGACAAAAATCTTTAGAGGATGTTTTTAAAACACTTAATAAAGGAAGTCACGGGGATCATAAAACACAGTACGCTGGACAAGGTATTGAAAGACAACCGGAAACACGCCGTTGGAATAAAAACGATGATATAGGACAAATTGATACGGTTAAGACTATGTTAAATATGCTTAGTCATTCAACAATTGATAATCTAAATCTTCAAGATGAGGATTTAGAAGTATATGAAACAGATCATTACACCTCGGTAGCAACAGTACTGTTAATTGATCTTAGCCATTCAATGATATTATATGGAGAAGACAGGATAACTCCAGCCAAAAAAGTAGCTATGGCGATGTCTGAACTAATTATGAATAATTATTCAAAAGACTCTCTGGATATTGTGGCATTTGGTAATGAGGCATGGAAAATTTCTGTTGAAGATTTACCATATTTAAAAGTCGGACCATACCATACCAATACTAAACAAGGTCTTGAATTAGCAAGACATATACTTCAGAGGAAAAAATATGCAAACAAACAAATCTTCATGATTACTGATGGGAAACCATCTTGTATAATAGAAAATGGGAAATTTTATAAGAATAGCCTAGGATTGGATCGAAAAATTGTAAATAAAGTATTAGATGAGGCTGTTTTATGTCGTAGAGATAAGATTACTATTACAACATTCATGATAGCTAGCGACCCATATTTACAAAGTTTTGTTAGAGAAATGACAGAAGCAAATAAAGGTAAAGCGTATTTTTCTACTCTTGATAATTTAGGGGGGTATATTTTTGAGGATTATATTCGTAATAGGCGCAAAAATATAAAATAAAACCCTGCTCAAACTTATGAGCAGGGTTTATAAGCATAAAAATTATATTTTAAAACATACCTAATTCTTCCATTACTGCTTCTGAGATGTTGTATTTTTCAGCATATTCTTCTGAGGCATATAATATGATTAAATCTCCAGTAGATGTAGTGGTATTCAATACATAAGTTAATCCCATCCTTTCAGCAACGGCATTTATAGCATTTCCTATTTGTTCGAATAATGGACCTACTAATTCCTGTCTTTTTCCTTCCAATTCTGATTCAGCGGTTTGTTGTGCTTTTAGTAATTCATTTTGCAAGTTACCTAATCGCTCTTCTTCGGCTTTTTGTGCGTCAGCAGAGATAACTCCTACCTTTTGTTGATAAACTGTTACTTCTGCTTGAAATGCTTGCTCTTTAGTGGCTAATTCTTGTTGCTTTTTTAAAGCGAAATTTTGTAGCCGTTGTTGTACGG
>JAYPYN010000047.1:0-350 GCA_038154605.1 Balneolaceae bacterium | reverse complement strand
ACCTTCTATAGTTTGAGCTTCAGATACTTTATTGACTCCAATACCAAGAATGATGGTAAATAATAAAAGATATATATTTTTGTTATTCTTCATTTTATAATGATTATAATTTATTTTTATTCTGATTTAAGTTCTTGCAACACTTCTTCTGTGATATTTAAACGTTCTTCATTTGCATAAAAGATAATTACGTCTCCGTACGAAGTTCCTTCATTAAGTACTAAATCAATTCCCATACTTATGGCAACTTTTTTTAAAGCATTGTCCATTCTTTTTAGAATTGGTTCAAGTAATTTTACCCTTTTTTGTCTGATTTCATTTAAATATGATTCTCGCTCAGCTTCTAGGCG
>JAYPYN010000046.1:13662-14306 GCA_038154605.1 Balneolaceae bacterium | reverse complement strand
TGATAATAAGCCTTATCCCTATGGGTAATACTACTCAATGCATCAACCTGATCTCCATTCAACAGAATATCTAATCGCACTAAGTCACCAGTTCGGTATTCCATAAATTCATAATCCAGTGATGCATATCCTTTAGTACCAGATTTTAACTTATCATAAAAATCGAATACCACTTCCGCCATCGGTAATTCGTAGGTGATTTCAACCCTATTACTTTGCATAAAATGTTGATTCACATATACACCTCGGCGTTCTTGGCATAATTTCATTATAGGTCCAATAAACTCTGCTGGAGTGATCATGCTCGCTTTGATATAAGGCTCAAAAATGGCATCAATTTCACCAGCGCCCGGCATTTGGCTTGGATTGTCTACCCCAATCATTTCACCTGATTCAAGTTTCACCTCGTACTGTACGTTTGGTACCGTAGTTATGATATCGATATTGAACTCACGATCAAGACGTTCTTGAACAATTTCCATGTGTAGAAGCCCTAGAAACCCTGCTCGAAATCCAAATCCTAATGCCTTCGAAGTTTCTGGCTCGTAGCTTAACGAAGCGTCGTTTAGTTGCAATTTTTCTAGCGCAGTTCTTAGATCCTAAAAATCTTCCGAATTAGTGGGGAAAATACCACTAAAAACCAT
>JAYPYN010000046.1:12393-13652 GCA_038154605.1 Balneolaceae bacterium | reverse complement strand
ATTGGTTTTGCTTCTTGATAGCCTGGGATAGGCTCAGTTGCTCCATCTTTAACCGTTGTAATTGTATCGCCTACACGAACATGTGACAGTGATTTTACGCTACCTATAATATATCCTACTTCGCCTGCTTTAAGTTCTTTGGTAGGCTGATAATCCATACGAAGGAACCCAATCTCCTCGGCGTTATATTCTTCCTTATTTGCCATAAATTTGAAAAGGTCGCCTTTCTTAATTACTCCTTCCATCACACGAACATAAGCAACAGAGCCTCGATACGTATTAAATACAGAATCAAAAATTAGGGCTTTTAATGGTTTTTCAACTTCTTGGGCAGGTTCTGGAATACGTTCTACTAAAGCTTCGAGTAATTCGGGTACGCCTTCTCCAGTTTTTCCAGATACGGTAAGAATATCTTCTCTATCACATCCAATTAGATCGATTATTTGTTGACCAACATTTTGTGGATCTGAACTAGGAAGATCAATTTTATTCAACACTGGGATAATTTCAAGATCTTGCTCTATTGCTTGATAGAGATTAGAAATAGTTTGAGCTTCGATACCTTGGGTGGCATCTACAACTAAAATGGCTCCTTCGCAAGCTTTTAGCGCACGAGAAACTTCATAAGCAAAATCTACGTGGCCCGGTGTATCTATTAAATTAAGCTGATATAACTCTTTATTCGGCCGAATGTAATCTAATTTTATAGCATGACTTTTTATAGTAATTCCACGTTCTCGCTCAAGATCCATGCTATCGAGCATTTGTTCTTGCATTTCTCTTTCGCTGATTGTGCCAGTAGTTTGTAAAAGGCGATCTGCCAGGGTAGATTTACCATGGTCGATATGTGCGATAATGCAAAAGTTTCGAATATTACTCATAAACAGTATTCTGTGCGTCTCAAAAAAATTAAGATACGAAGAAGGTTGCTCCTACTAAAACTTATGTTACCAAGAATATAATTATTTAGAATTATTTATATGTATTGGAGCCAATAAGATAAAGAGATACATAATGAATGCTGTATCTCTATCTTATATATTTATTGTTAATGCGTCATTGAATTGTGCATCAAATATTGATAAGAAAAGGGAGTAATAATTATACTGTTTCCAATACTGGAACTCTATCTGGGCAGAGTAATTCTACATGGAGCCGAAATTTTTCTCGTTCAAGAGCCATAGAATCATAGATGTCGCGAATAGCACTAAAAACTAACTCAGTATCTCCAATAACGGTTGTAGACAGATATCCTACTT
>JAYPYN010000046.1:9057-12383 GCA_038154605.1 Balneolaceae bacterium | reverse complement strand
ATGTAAGATAGCTGAGCTATAGTTTTCGTTAACATACGTAGATGATTTTAGTTAATGCGTTTTTTATCAACCCACTTTTATTAATTAAAGTTCACCTTTATCTACAGGTCAATGTATCCATTCACTCAGCTCAATATTTTTCGAATGATTAGGCAAAGAAATAAGTTTTTAAAGTAAGTCATAAAAACCTAAAAAATAGTTTTCTGAAACTGTATCAATTTATATCTTTACGTCTGTGAATTTAATATATCATTATATCCCCCATCATTGCCATTTTGGCTACATTTGCGTGCAATAATACAGCACCATATTCTCCGCTAGGATGCATTCCTAGTTACACCTCAAACACTTTTCACTCAAAAAAAACATGAACCGGACGAAAGATTCCAAAACATCCTTACGAATTGCAATTCAAAAAAGTGGTCGTTTAACTGAAAAAACCGTTCATCTGTTACATGGTATTGGTATAGAATTCGACAATTACAAACGTAATTTAATGGTTAAAACTCGGAATTTTGATGTTGAGTTATTACTGTTGAGAGATGATGACATTCCAGAATATGTACAAGATGGGATTTGCGATTTAGGTTTTGTTGGCGCTAATGAAGTATATGAAAAAGATGCCGATGTGAGCATCTTAAGAGGTTTATCGTATGGAAGATGTCGCCTTTCTATCGCTGCTCCAAAAAATGGATCACTTAATACCATTTCCGATTTTGAAGGAAAAACCATTGCAACTAGTTATCCGTTTATCACAAAAAAATTCTTTGAAGAAAATGGGGTTGCTGTACAATTGGTGGAAATTTCAGGGGCTGTTGAAATTGCTCCGAAGCTAGAGGTTGCAGATGCCATTTCTGATCTTGTTTCAACCGGAGGAACCCTCATTGCAAACGGACTAGAGGAACTATTCACCATTCTAGAATCAGAAACAAAATTGATTCAAACTAACAAAGAACTTTCAGTAGGCAAACAGCAATTAATCGAGAAATTCCTTGTTCGCATTGATGGTTTTCAGCAAGCCAAAAAAAGCCGCTACATGATGATGAATGCTCCTGCTACAAAAATCGACCGCATCAAAGAAATAATTCCGTCAATGAAAAGTCCAACCATCGTGCCATTAGCCGACACCGATATGGTAGCCATTCATACTGTGATCCCTTATGAAAAATTTTGGGATGTGATGGAAGACCTAAAGCAAGCTGGTGCTACCGATATTGTAATGCTACCCATTGATAGTATGATTTTCTAATGAACACGTATATTCTAAATACTCTAAGCCTAAGTGATAGAATTCAACTTCTGAAGCGTCCTAAGATGGACTTCTCATCGATATTCGAAATGGTACACCCAATTATTGATGACGTAGCAATGCATGGTGACGCTGCTGTTTTATCATATACTGATAAATTTGATGGTATAACACTTAATCAAACCACTGTCACTCCATCAGAATATGAAATTAAACTCAATACTGATCTTAAACATGCTATTGATGTAGCGTTCGAGAATATTAAAACATTCCATCAGGCTCAAATTCAACATGATATTGTTGTAGAACCCATGCCTGGGGTTAGATGTAGAAAAATAATGCGGCCAATAGAACGTGTTGGGATCTACGTTCCTGGAGGTACTGCTATTTTACCCTCAACTGCTATGATGCTGTGTATTCCAGCTATGATAGCCGGTTGTTCCACCATTGTGTTATCTACTCCTCCAAATGCTGCGGGTCGGGTTCCAGATGAAGTAGCTTATATTGCGCAAAAAGCCGGAGTGAGCACCATATTATTAGCTGGAGGAGCACAGGCAGTGGCTGCTATGGCTTATGGGACAGCATCGATCCCAAAAGTTGATAAAATTTTAGGACCGGGTAATCAATTTGTAACCGCAGCAAAAATGATTCTTCAAAATAGTGAAGCACAAATATCTATTGATATGCCAGCTGGGCCTTCAGAGGTTTTAATAATTGCAGATGCAAAGGCAAACCCAAAATATGTTGCAGCAGATTTACTATCACAAGCCGAACATGGTAGTGATAGCCAAGTTGTTTTGGTAGCCCTTAAAGGCTTCGACCTATCGACCTTAGCACTAGAACTTGAAGCTCAATTAGCTGATTTACCAAGAAAGGAGTTTGCACAAAAAGCATTAGAACATAGTTTTATTGTGCAAGCTGATACCCTTCATGATGCCATTGACTTTTCAAACGATTATGCCCCAGAACATTTAATTATCAACATTGATGATGCAGAGTCGATTACTGCAAACATTAAACATGCTGGATCGGTGTTTATTGGTTCATTTACTCCAGAAAGTGTAGGAGATTATGCATCAGGTACAAATCATACATTACCTACCTATGGATATGCCCGTATGTATAGTGGAGTAAATTTATCTTCATTCCAAAAATCAATAACGATGCAAACCCTAACGAAAAGCGGTTTAAAACTGTTAGGCCCTATCGTTGAGGAGTTGGCTACTGCCGAAGGTTTACAAGCCCATAAGAATGCTGTTTCAATACGATTAAAAGATTTGGAAAATGAATAAAGCTTTTGATCTTCCATCCCTCGTTAGACCAAATATTCTGGATTTAACTCCTTATAGAAGTGCTCGAGATGATTTCGATTCTGGAATATTGCTCGATGCGAATGAAAATTCCATTGGTGCTCCTTTCGAAAATGAGTTAGAACTTCACAGATACCCTATGCCCTATCAAGAACAATTAAGAGCAACAATTGCCCAGTTCAGAGGCATTGATTTTACTAATGTATTTGTGGGTGTTGGTAGTGATGAAGCCATTGATTTACTATTTCGCATTTTCTGCGTACCTAACAATGATCGGGTTTTGATTACTCCTCCAACATATGGGATGTACAAAGTGTCTGCCGCTATAAATAATGTAGAAGTTGATGCGGTGCAACTTACATCCGAATTTCAACTTGAAATTGAAAAAACACTTTCGGCGGTTACTCATCAAACGAAAATAATTTTTCTTTGCTCACCCAATAATCCTTCTGGTAATAGTTTACGATCAGAGGATATGCGTACCATCATAGAACAGTTTAATGGAATTGTTGTTGTTGATGAAGCATACATCGATTTTTCAGAGAAACAAAGCTTTGCTCAACTCACTCAAACGTATCCTAATTTGGTGGTTTTGCAAACCATGTCCAAAGCATTTGGCCTAGCAGGTATCCGTTTAGGCATTGCACTTGCACATCCCGAAATCATACAACTTATGATGAAGGTAAAAGCGCCTTACAATGTTAATAAATTAACTTCAGAAGCTGCACTCCGTGGCTATTCTATGATTGAAGCGATGAGAACTAATG
>JAYPYN010000046.1:6019-9047 GCA_038154605.1 Balneolaceae bacterium | reverse complement strand
TGCAGAAAGAGACCGAATAATGGAATCATTAAAGCATATACATGGAGTTGAAAAAATCTTCCCTAGTGATGCCAACTTTCTAATTTTCAGAGTTCAAAACGCATTAAATACATACAAAAAACTTGCTGAAAAGGGCATTATTGTACGATATAGAGGAGATGAACCTCACTGCCAAAATTGTTTAAGAGTAACAATTGGAACCAAAATTGAAAATGATCAATTTTTACACGCTTTAGAAGACGTTCTTTAACATGTGAGCGTAAAATTGATCAAAAAGATATAGAAACGACTTATCATGAATATTTGGATACACCCAGAAGCAATCACTTTTTCTGAATTAAAATACCTCCCCAAAGGATTGGTTTATTTTTGTTCAAGCCTTCAAAAAGATGGATTTGGATTTTCTTGCGACCATAGTTTATTAACTAAAAAACAGAAAACACAGCTAGAAATTGAGGAATTATTCGCCCATTTTTCTATCACAGAATCAGATGGAAGAATAGAATTCAACGGAAGTGAAAATAAGCTTCAATTTTGGGTTAACACTTGTATGTTGGCTGATGGACACGATTTTAACGAGCTTTTTAGCAGCTATTTGAACGGGTTGAAACGTACCTCAAAGATATTTAGAACTACCAACGAAACGGATATCTCTATTAATTTAAACTTAGATGGTACCGGTAAAAATGAAATCTCAACAGGATTGAAATTTTTTGATCATATGCTTGAACAAATTGCTAGGCATGGATTTATAGATTTAGCCATTACTTGCAATGGTGATTTAGAAGTGGATGAACACCACACTATTGAAGATGTAGCCATTTCTCTTGGTGATGCAATTTTAAAAGCACTCGGAGACAAAAAAGGAATTGAACGCTATGCCTTCGTATTACCAATGGACGAAACTCAAGCCACCGTTGCTCTAGATCTGTCAGGTAGATCATACCTTATTTTCGAGGGAGATTTTAAACGTGAATATGTAGGAGATATGCCTACCGAAATGGTAAAACACTTTTTCTATAGTTTAGCCATGCATTTAAAAGCAACCCTTCACATAGAGGTTAAAGGTGATAATGATCACCATAAAATTGAAGCTATTTTTAAAGGGTTTGCTCGTGTTCTCAAAACTGCGATTGAAAAAAATCCTCGAATTAAACATATGATTCCAAGCTCAAAAGGAAGCTTATAGATGATAGCTTTAATTAAATATAGAGCAGGAAATATTTCCTCAGTTTCAAATGCTTTAGAACGTCTAGGAGTTGATTTCTTTCTTGCAGAAACTACCGAAGAACTTGATGAGGCTGATGGAATCATATTTCCTGGTGTTGGGCATGCTTATTCAGCAATGGAATCATTAAAGGAGCATGGAATTGATCGATGGTTAATAGCTACGAAAAAGCCAGTTTTAGGCATTTGCGTGGGTATGCAATTACTTTATGAAAAATCTTCGGAAGGTAATACAACGGGACTTGGGATAATCCCTGGTGAATTAGTTCGGTTTCAATCCGTAACCGAAAAAGTACCACATATGGGGTGGAACACCTTCACAAAAAAAGTTGCCCATCCATTACTAAAAGATATTGATCATTTAGAATATGTTTATTTTGTGCATAGCTACTATGCACCCATCACCGAACATACCGTTGCTTACTGCAAGTACATCTCTAAATTTAGTGCCGTAGTATCAAAAGACAATTATTTTGGCGTTCAATTTCATCCAGAAAAATCTGGTATCGTAGGAACAAAAATTCTAAACAACTTTATCGATTTTGTTTACTCCAAAAAGAATGATAAATCTATATGATATGTTTCTTAACATTCCCTAAAAGATAGATTTAAGTCACTTCTGTAGTTATTTTTAAACTAAGATTGATAGAAACTTAAGTTAGTAGGCGATTTAATTTTTCAATAACAAACTCCTCGAAAACCAAATGCAAGTAATACCCGCCATAGACCTCTACAATGGAAAGTGTGTACGCCTTCACAAAGGGAATTATGAAGAGGTAACTATATACCATAATTCGCCCATTGAACAAGCACAAGAATTCCAAGATGCGGGATTTAATCACATACATATTGTAGACTTAAATGGAGCAAAGGAAGGAAGATTTGTAAATCTGCCCCATATAAAATTAATTATTAATGAGCTGGGTATGTCGGTACAAACAGGGGGGGGAATTCGCTCTTATGAAGATGCACGATATCTGTTGCGAGAAGGTATTTCTAAAGTGATTTGCAGTTCTATGGCTGTAAAAAATGAAACAGATTGGATTAAACTACTCCATAGCCATCAAACACAATCTATTTTAGGGATGGATTTAAAAAATGGGAAAATTGCTTATTCGGGCTGGCTAGAAACGGCTTCCGAACCAGTAAATTCCTTCGTGAATAGAATGCTAAAAGAGGGGTTAAAAGAAATTTTATGCACCGATATTTCTAGGGATGGCACTCTATCAGGTCCTAATCAGGGTTTGTACGAGGAGCTTAAAACTACATTTCCTGAAACTCGATTAATTGCCTCTGGTGGGGTTTCTAGTATTGATGATCTCAAAAACCTTGCTTCTGCAGGAATAGATGCGGTAGTAATAGGAAAGGCTTATTATGAAGGACTAATAAGCCTTAAAGAAATGTACGCGATTAGTTTTTAACTCAATCTTCGCTAAACTCTGGTCTGGAAATCTTTCCTATAAATGGAATCATTCCTGTTGACTTTTCTTTTATTAACAACACATAAGGTTTATTGAACCGTATAGTTGGTGTTGGGTTTTCAGATGTCTTACCAATGGTTACAGAGGTAATCCCTGCAGCTTCCGCACCTTCCTCATCTACTCTCAAAAATGTTTTATGAGTCACAGCAGATACAAAAAGATCACCTGTACCCTCAAATAAGTTATATAACTCAGCATTGCCATTGAATACTTTATTCATATCCAATGACTGTAAACCTGAGATTAAATCTTTTTCATATTCTAATTTAATTTTTGGAATAGAAATAATGTATTCATCCTCTTTAAGTTGGGAATTCCAT
>JAYPYN010000046.1:579-6009 GCA_038154605.1 Balneolaceae bacterium | reverse complement strand
GTTTGAAGAGAGTAATTTGACTGGGTGGGCATAATTAATTGCATACTGTAAGCTTCGTTTCCATAGGGCAAATCTATCATGGTTACAGTATCATCAATGTAATAATTTACATCACCCCTTTGACTCATCATCTCGACATCAACAGTGGAAGTCTCATCTAAGTAAAAAGGGCTAGTGTGGGTATTTTTAGGATCAAATTCATACTTCCAATTACCATTGAAATACACCGCATTAATCAAAAACATTACGTCTTCTGATTTTATACTATCTATAATTTTGGTAATTCGTTGGTTCGTATGATCGGCTACCCAAGCATTTATTCGATCCAAGGTCTTTGGGTCATCGAAATCTAAGCTGGCAGTTTCTGCCTCAAAATATTCCTCAACGGTTGTTTTAAACTCATCTTTCATAGATAATGTTTCTACAGCCCATACAGAATTAGCGATATCGAACTCAACCTGATCATCTGCATCTTGTAGTTCTCGCATGAGAGATTTATAGCCCATATTTATCTCTTCTTGGGTCATGTCGCTAAATCCAAGCGTATTCTGCATTTCATGTGCAGTGTTTCCCGTAGCTCCGTTCATGGTCATACCCAAAGCCATAGACACACTAAGTGGAGAAATAAAAATATTATCAGTCGGGTCATTAACTACTAATGTTTTGAAGAGATCAATACCAAACTCTGAATTCGATTCAGATTCTATCAGTTTTGCTTTAGCAGCCAATATCTCTGGATCTTCAGAAGGAGTATTGGCAGAATTACAGTTTATGATTAATAATGTAATTGTTATGATGAAAAGTGTCTTAAAATGTTTCATTTTCCTAAATTAATTTGTTTGACAGAACTTTAAGTCTTTTTATGTAATATAAGTATCACATAAAATGATTAGATCAATTAATATTCTTGTATGTTTTGACTAAAATTACTTGCTTATTAATCTTTGTAATAACCCACTCCGTGTATGAGCTTTTTTGAAAGAATTGGACTAAGTCGAAAAAAAAAGGAAGTTGTTCCACTTTTTGGCGACAAAAAGAAAAAAGACTTAAAAAAAGAGGCACATTCCCTTAAACGGAATCCTTACGTAAGAATAATAATATTTTTTCTATTCGTTTTGATTTCTGTTTTTTCACTACCACGCACAACAGTAAAAAGTGGATTTAACTACACACAAGGCCAGCCATGGAGAGGTGATGATTTAACTGCTCCTTTTACTTTTTCACTGAATAAAACCCTTCAAGAAATTGCTGCGGAAAAAGAAGTCATAAAAGCTCAAATACCTACAATTTTTGAGGTTGATGCAAATTCAAGCATAATATCTCAAACACGACTTGATTCACTCTATCGAACCCTACAACCTGTTTTAGAAACCTATAATCAATGGCAAAATGCCAAAAGAAGTAACGCTCTAACTCAAATTGATGATAGTCTTAGATTTGCATATGAATATGTGATTTCTAATGCAGGAATTAGCGAAACATCACTTAATATACTTCTAAATAACTATGATGACATTAAGAATAGAAATTTGAATAACTCTACTTTTATAGGGGTTCTTGTAAAACAACAAATTGAACAATTAGTAGACCAACTTCTAAAACAAGGTATTCTAAACCAAATAAAAAACGACATCGATACCGAAATCATTACCGTCATTAATACCACTAAAAGTACCGAGCAATCAATTAATATTGCCCGAGTAAGAGACCTTAAAGAAGCTAAAGAATATGCTCAGTTTCAATTAAATCGAATATTTGATGAAGAAATTGCACAACTAGCTTTTGAGATGTTTAACAAAATAATTGTACCAAACTATAAGTATGCGGAGGATCGCCGTCAAAATAGAATTCTAGATGCAATTTCAAATATTTCATCTACAAAAGGGGCAATGGCTCAAGGGCAAGTTATTATTAGGCATGGAGATATGGTAACCTCTGAAACTGTAAATATTTTGGAAAGCTTGAATTCAGCTCGCTCTATAAATGCTTCAGAACTAGAAAGGTGGTTACGATTTAGTGGTGGAATAATTTTAATTATCATGATTTCACTTGTATTCTACATGTATTTGTATTTGTACAGGCGAACTATAAGTTCCCACAATGGTTTATTTCTGATTGTTTTTTTAACAATGAGTCTTATTAGCATTACTAATTTGATACTCATGTATATTGATGTTGGAAATGCAATGGTTATCCCAGTTGCAATTGCACCAATCATTTTAACTATTATCTTTGATTCACGAGTTGGAATTATAGCAGCCATTACTATGGCATCACTTCTAGGATTGATTCATGGATTTAATTTTGAATATACAATTTCTACATTTGCGGCTTGTTCGATGGGGGTTTTCTCTGTCCGTGATATTAGAAATAGATCTCAATTTTTCTTTACAACTCCGGGTATCGTTTTTGTAACATATATAATCTCAACAGGTGCATTTAGTTTAGCTATATCAGAGGAATGGGAAATATTATTCCAAAATTCTTTATACATCCTTATCAATTGCTCATTTATTTTATTTACCTATCCCATAATTTTACTTTTTGAAAAAATTTTTGGTGTTACTACAGACTTTACTCTTCTTGAACTTGGAGACACCAACCAGCCCCTTCTAAAAGAATTAATGACAAAAGCACCGGGTACTTTTCATCATAGTTTACAAGTTGCAAACCTATCGGAAGCAGCCGCATCTGCAATTAATGCAAATCCCCTATTAGTTCGTGTAGGTGCAATGTATCACGATATTGGCAAAACGATAAAACCCGAATATTTTGTTGAGAACCAGGTGGGAGGATCAAATGAACATGATAAATTAAAACCTCAAATGAGTGCCATGTTTATCAAGTCTCATATTACAGAAGGGGTTAAAATGGCCAAAGAAAACAATCTTCCCAATGTGCTAACTTCTTTCATAGAAACTCACCATGGAACATCAGTAATTCGCTACTTTTTTGAAAAAGCTAAAGCGAACGAAGAAGAAAAAGACACTCCAAATGAGGAAACTTTTAGATATGATGGACCTCTGCCATCAACTAAAGAGACAGGAATTTTACTCCTTGCCGATGGTATTGAAGCGGCATCTAGAGCGATGAAAAACCCAACTTACAGTAAATTAGAGAATCTAGTTCATCGTATGGTGGACGATAGAGTAAGCGAAGGACAACTAAGCCTTTGCCCACTCACTTTCCGTGATTTACAAGTTATTAAAGATTCCTTTATTAATATTTTAGTGGGAGTGTATCATGGTCGCATTGAATATCCTGATGAAGAGAAAGTAAATAAAGAGAGTGACTTAAAAACCAAGAAAACTAAGTAACTCAAATTTTTCGAACATTAGCTATAGTACATCTAAAAACTTGATTCGTGTTTTTCGACTCAGAACTAAGCTTATATCTTCAATTCATAAAGTTGGAAAAAGGACTTTCCACCAACTCGATTGTTTCTTACGAGACTGATTTAAAACGATATCTAAATTTTTTAATTCATGACCAAAAAATAAAAGATCTTAGTGGCGTTGCACTCATTCACATCGAATCTTTCCTAGATTTCCTCATAGATCACCAACTATTATCGGCATCATCTTTAGCTAGAAATATATCTAGTATCAGAGGGTTTCATGAATTTGCCGTGGTAGAAGGTATAACAAAGGCTAACCCTGCTGAGCTTATCGAGCTTCCTAAAAAAGCACGTAAACTTCCCGAGATTCTAAATCCCGATGAAATTATCTCCATGCTTGATACTATAGATACATCCAAAGCCACTGGAATTCGTGATAAAGCTATTCTAGAATGTTTATACGGAACTGGTTTGAGAGTTAGTGAACTTACCGACTTAGAAACCGATCGACTTTACTTTGAAATTGGGTTTATCCGTGTAATTGGAAAAGGAAGAAAAGAACGTCTTGTACCTGTTGGAGAAGTTGCTCAAGAAGCTCTCGAACATTACATAGAATATACAAGACCTCTTTTTTTTAAGGTAGAAAAAGCTGAAAAGGCAAAAAATAAAGTATTCCTAAACCAACGAGGAGGTGCACTTACAAGAATGAGTGTTTGGAACATAGTTCAAAAAGCGGCCAAAACTGCTGATATTAAAAAAAATGTGTATCCGCACATATTTCGCCATTCTTTTGCAACTCATTTGTTGGAAGGGGGTGCAGATCTTAGAGCAGTACAAGAAATGTTGGGACATTCATCTATCCTTACCACTGAAATATACACCCATGTAGATCGATCACTGTTACATCAAATACACAAACAATTTCATCCTCGAGCATAATTTAATGCCTTTATTAAATTCTCTTCATTTACATGTTGATGGGAGCCATGCCAAATTACTTTACCATTGAAAAGTACAATAAGTTGAGGGGATTGATGCCTCACTCCTACTTTTTCACCTAGAATCGTAGAAAGCCCCCTTTGAGAAATTACATCTACTAAATATAGATCCACTCCTTCCAAATATTTTCCATCAATCATTTCTAAATTTTTCTTAGCAAAAAAACTAGTTCCACATTGGTTGCTGTGTTTAAGAATTACCTGAGGTTTACCTTCAGATAACAATATGATTTCATCAAGTTGATGTTCGTTTGAAATAATTTCCCAAAAAGGGTTTGTATCTGGTTTTGAATTATCAAAAAATCGATCTAAAAATCCCATGCATTTCTAATTTAACATTGTTATGATACGGTTGAATACAACATTTTAGGTAAACAACACTAATTTAACATTTTTGAGTTCATATATGGGTATTAAGAGTAATGTAGAAGCAATTTGGTTGGGGCATTCTGCCGTTAAACTTGTTAGCCCAAAGGGTAATATTATTTATATAGATCCTTTTTTAACGCACAATCCATCTACGCCAGATCATTTTAAAACAGTAGAAAAAGCTGATTTTATTCTTCTCACTCACGGTCATGAAGACCATGTAGGCGACACTTTAGAAATAGCAAAAGCAACTGGGGCAAAAGTTGTAGGTATAGTAGAACTTATAGGTTTACTCTCCAAAGAAGGTTTGTCCGATGAACAAGCAATTGCATTTAATAAGGGTGGAACCGTTCATTTCGATGATTTTTCTGTAACCATGGTTTCTGCAAACCATAGCTCATCTTATAAAGGTCAATATGCAGGAGATCCCGCTGGCCTTATCATCTCATTTGAAGATGACATTTGCATATATCATATGGGTGATACAAATATTTTTGCTGATTTAAAATTATATGGAGAATTATATGAACCAACCTTAGTATTCGCTCCAATTGGAGATCACTATACTATGGGACCAGAAGAAGCAGCTTATGCTGTTGAAATGATTACATCAGATGTAGCTGTTCCAATACATTATAATACTTGGCCTCCTATTTCTAGCGATCCATCTATGTTTAAAGGTATTCTTGAAGATATTTCAGAGACAGAAGTTATAATACCTGAGAT
>JAYPYN010000046.1:0-569 GCA_038154605.1 Balneolaceae bacterium | reverse complement strand
TTTATAAGTCTTTTTATTAATAAAAATCTTTAAAATAAATGAAATTTAAATCACATTCGAAATATGACTAATCAAAAAATAACTAAAATTTTTTCTGTTACATTTATTCTTTTGACTCTTAATCTAGTTGTAACACCATCTGCTTTCGCTCTGGCTGGTATTGAATATCCACCTACTTCAATGAATGAAGATGCGAAGTCGGATGCATTAGAAGCAGCAAATATGGTTGATACACAAATCTGGTTTCTTGCAGGCTGTTTAGGAGGAATATTAGGTTTATTAATTGCTCAAGCAGTAGAACCAAAACCTTCAGCCACAGCTTTATTGGGAAAAAGCCCAGATTACGTAGCAACCTACACAGATGTATATGTAGAGACTGTTAAAAAAAGTCAAACTAAAGCAGCAATGAACGGGTGTATCGCAGGAACATTAGTAACTGCTGGAATTTATGCTATCTTAATAGTTGCAGCTGCTAATTCAGAAGATGATTATTAAATCAATTTTTAAAAAAATTAACATCCTAGTTTATGTGTTCATAATTCCTTTAGGAGTATTTGCAAATGTTGATT
>JAYPYN010000045.1:8530-14357 GCA_038154605.1 Balneolaceae bacterium | reverse complement strand
GGAACGAATTTGGCCGATATTGCTCAGACTTTCCTCTTTGTGTTCCATCATGTTTTGAAAAGCTGCTTTATGGTTGTTTGGAATTTCGCCATTTAAAATAGCTTCTTTAACCGCATTTTTTATGTTTCCTACAATTATGCTTGGGGAGATATGTAAAGCTTCCATTATTTCTTCTCCAGTAAGTGGATTTTTCCAATTCCTAATTTTATCCTTTTTCTCAACTTCTACGATTTTGTTTTCAACCTTTGTAAAGTTGTTTTGATATTTCTTCACTTTAAATTCATTTTTGCTAGTAATATCAGCTCTACATAATGCCATTAGATCGTCGATATCATTTCCAGCATCAAAAATAAGTCTTCTAATTGCGCTATCACTCACGATATCAGAAACTAAGGCGATAGGGCGAAGGTGTAGACGAACTAATTTCTGAACATATTTCATGCGTTCATCTAAAGGCAGACCTAATCGTTTAAAAATTCTATACGTCCATTTTGCACCTAGTGCATCGTGCCCATGAAAGGTCCAACCAATGCCTTCTTCAAAACGTTGGGTTGGTGGTTTGGCGATATCGTGGAGAATGGCAGCCCAGCGTAACCATAAGTTATTACTTACTTTTGCTACATTATCAAGTACTTCTAAAGTATGCCAAAAATTATCTTTATGGCGATGTCCATTTTTTTCTATGACACCATGTAGATTGTGCATCTCGGGTAAAAATTGATTTAGTAGACCCGTTTTAAAAAGTAAACTAAATCCGACCGAAGGCTTGTTGGATAGTATGATCTTATTCAGTTCATCAATAATGCGTTCCTTTGATACAATTTCTATACGCTTCGCCATTTTTTGGATGGATGCATGTGCTTCATCGGCAATAGTAAACCCTAGTTGACTAGCAAATCGGATTGCGCGCATCATTCGAAGGGGATCATCATCGAAAGTTTTGTCTGGGGCAATAGGTGTGCGTATAATTTTATTTTTTAAATCGGCAAGCCCACCAAATGGATCGTTTAACAAGCCAAAATCTTTTTTATTGAGCGACCAAGACATTGCATTGATCGTTAGATCACGGCGTTCTTGATCATCTTTTAAGGTTCCATTCTCAACAATGGGCTTTCTTGAGTTTCTACGATAACTTTCTTTTCGTGCGCCAACAAACTCAAGTTCGAGGTCTCCAATTTTTACTTGTGCGGTGCCAAATTGTTTAAATACAGATAAATGTGAATTGGGCAATGCCTCATGTACCTTTTTGGCAACTTTTATGCCTGATCCAAGAGTCACAAAATCGATATCGGGATTTACTTTTAAACGGTCTAAGTAATAATCTCTAACATAACCACCTACCACAAATACGGGTTGTTGCAATACCTCGCCTGCATTTGATACAACGTCAAAAATTTGTTTATGTAAAGATGATATTTGGTGAAAAAAAATCATAACAATAAAAGATAGGAATGAATACATTAGGTTTCATCGAGATATTTAGAAAATTGTATTTTCTGAAAAATTATTAATGAGGTAGATAAATATGGAATATCCTAAAAATTGGTTGATTGCAACAAATGGTAGTATTTATGCAAGTGTAGCAGTAAAACATGCTGGGATGCTTAGCGCTGTTTTAAAAGAAAAACCAAATGTTACTATTCTTGTTGTTGCAAATACAAAAAAGGACAAAGATACCGCTCTTGGGATTGTTGAAATGGCAAAATTTCTTTTTGAAGAGGAAGGAGGAAAAATGGTTGAGCCCAACCTTGAAGTACGTATTGGAAGCCCTGGAGAAACAATCGTACAAACTGCTGAAGATTTGAAATGTGATCAGGTTTTTATTGGAGGTGCTGATTTTAAATGGGATATTAATGACGATAGTCCTGGTGGAGTAAGCAATTATATTTTAGCCCATTTCGATGGCACAATAACCGTTACAAAATAATTACCAGTTAATTGGAGCCCCATCCCTAAAAAAACCACCAGTTGGTCCGTCATGTTCTAAGGCAGCAGCCCAAACGATTCCTCTAGCCCCTTCTTCTACGGTTCGTGGAGCAGCATTTCCCCCCATGTCGGTGCGTACCCAACCCGGACAAACTGCGTTTACTTTTATGCCTTGGGGTTTTAATTTCGCCGCTAATTGAATGGTCAATACATTCATTGCGGCTTTTGAGGCAGAATAGGCGGGAGTTCCTGGAGTCATGTCATTTAATGAACCTGCCCCACTAGATACATTTACAATTCTACCTTTGGAGCTTTTTTTAATAAGCGGTAATAGTGCAGTAGTAAGTTTCCAAGGAGCTAAAAAATTAGTGCATGTTGCTTCTTCTACCACATTCCAGTCTGGAACTGTAACATCGTTTCCAGTATCGTAATGTATTCCCGCGTTATTTATTAAAACATCCAAGATGCCAAATGTATCTTCAATAAAATAAAATAATTTTTCTATATCGCTATCTAAATTAACGTCTAAATGGTGGTAGTATACATTGTTTCCTGAAGCCCTAAATAAGGCGGCTGCAGCCTCCCCTTTTTCATCGTTACGCCCAGTTAAAATTATCGTGTAGTTGAGTTCTGTTAGTTGTTTTACGGTTTCTAATCCTAGTCCTCGGTAGGCTCCAGTTACAAGTGCAATCATTGTTTAAAAATTATGTTAGTAGTCGCCCCAAGCCTCATAAAGTTGAGTTCTTTTAACAACATTTTTTAGATATTCTCGAGTTTCTACATTTGGGAGATTTTGTATCAAATACTCGTAATTTTCTTGTGGTGTTTTGGCTTCAATTTTAGCTAAAGCGCGATATAGGTTCTCACTTGCATCATAGGCTTTAAATACTGCTTGTGACCCTGCATTATATGCAGCAATTGCTAAATATTGCTTAGTTAAACTATTAGTTACTTCTTTTAAATCTTTATTGATAAGAGCACTAAGGTAAGCGCATCCTAATTTTATATTATTTTCTGGGATATATAAAAGTTTTGGGAGCCGTGAGGTAGTAGTATTTTGTTTTTTATTGTATTCGTCTTCATGTTCCTTAGAAAAAGGTATTTGCATCAACCCGTAAGCACTATTTGAAGATTTAGCCATGGTGTTGAAATAAGATCCGGTATGAATTATGGCGAATACTATAGATGGGGAAAGATCAAATTCATCGGAACAGTTATAAACAAATTCTTGAATAGTTTTCTTTCTAATTTGAATGGAATTAGGATCTAGTGAAAAACTCAAAGACAGGATTATTCTATTCTGCCCATCTTTTCCAATGATATCCTTTTTTTCAATGGTATGTTCTTGTACGATGCGTTTAGCAGCATCTATATTACTTTCATCAGGTTTTTTTTGTATTTGGTCTAACAATAAGGGTTGTTCAAAGATAGTAGCAGCTCCAAATTCTAACCCAGTGACCGTTCCTTTGTTTTGAAAAACCTCCACAATTTTTGACGGGAATTCTTGAGTTGCGTTTTCAATATCACTTGAATTATGTACCAATGTTTGAACAGTTATGTGGTTTTTTGAGAAATCTACATTAAAACGAGCGTTTCCATCATCAAAATATTCTACCCAATTCTCATTAGATCTTAATTTAATTTCTTGCCACTTGTCTTCTAATGATGGGGTGGTTAAATAATTAATTTTTTTTTGTATACTATCTTTTTTTACTTCAAGGTTAGCGGGCTGGGAGTATGCTATTGCTTGTACGCATACAAGTAGAAAAAGTAATAGTATCAAATTCCGCATTAATATTTATGATTGGTTAATTCTGAATGGAATTAAAATAAACCATTTAGAATGTGATTATACACAATCTCAGCGATTATTGTTCCTAATTTGATAGCATATCATGAATACAGAAAATTCTTTATTTAATCGAATTATTTAACTTCAGAATTAGGAGGTTAAACCTTGCAAATAACTAGTTCATTTGGGCTTTAAAGAGATAGTAGAATGATCTCCAATATCAATCTTGCCACTTATATTTGAAATTTCTGTATAGGCACCAATGGTAGAATCTAATAGAACAGTATTATTTAAACTTGCTGATTCTCTAATTATTGAATGTGAAATAGTTGAGTTTGAAATGGTTGAACCAGCTTCGATACTTACTTTTGGTCCAATAGTAGAATTATCAATTACTACATTTTCTCCAATAAATACTGGTGGTATTATGGTACAATTTGGGAATGTATCAGCATTGAAAGAGTGACTTTCTTTGTGTAAAATTTCACCAGTAGTTTCTAACCAAGCTGGAAGTGTACCACAATCTAACCATTCATCAACAGTAGCGGTTTTAAATAGTTTTCCGTTTCTAATCATATTATCTAACGCTTCTGTAAGAAAATATTCACCGCCAGGTCCTTGTATATTTTCATCCATAATCCTTTGGAGTTCAGCTAGTAAACCTGCACCATCTTTGAAATAATAAACGCCTATTATGGCTAAGTCTGATATAAAATCTTGTGGTTTTTCTACAAAACCTGTAATACGGTCATCTTCATAAACGGCAACACCAAATCGAGAGGGGTCATCCACTTTTTTTAGCCAAATTACACTATCAGCATCCTCTATATTAAATTTTTCTTCGCTATCAAAAAGGGTATCCGCGAAAGCAACAATAACTTCCCCGTCAAGGTCTTCTTTTGCGCAGTACACCGCATGAGCGGTGCCAAGTGCTGCTTCTTGCACACGAAAAGTTGCCTTAATATTATGACGAGCACTCATCAGCTCTAAATCTTTCTTTATGGATGCGCCAAAGTCAGGTCCAAGTATGTACACAATTTCGGAAATATCTTTATCCAATGTTCGAATGAAAGTTTCAACCAATCTTTCGATAATCATGGTGCCAGCTACTGGTAATAATGGTTTTGGAACGGTCTGGGAATGAGGCCTAACCCTTGTGCCCCTACCCGCCATTGGGATAATTAATTTCATATATTTGTAAGTACTGTACTTTGTAATTTGTTAATGTTGCAAAATATAAGATTCTAAGCGTTAAAAAATTAATTAAACCTTATACTATAAAATATTGTATTATCTAGTTTTGGATGTTTTCTCCGTCATATTTTCAATTCTTATGGCGCGTTATTGTTGGTATCGACTACGGTTTTTCATTCATATATATCAACAAATGGGATATAAGCATAATGAATACTGGAAGTGGCTCAAATCACACTGGGAAAAGAAAGTATTACCCGCAGATCTTGCTATATACAATATTCTATTGGTTGCAGTAGTGATAGGATTGGATTGGTTAGACATTTCTATAACCAATACTGCAATAACAACAGCGTTTTTTATATGGGGGTTTTATTGGTTTTCTAGCGTAGATAGGTATTCATCATCAAAGGTAAAAAAGCCCCTGATAATTACTTCTCGCATAAAACGCTTACTTTTTCCACTAATGCTTTTAATAGTATTTCTGCCCTCATTTTTTTCGATTTGGTCTTACACTGGAATAGTTCCATTTATATGGGTAGTACCTCCAAACTACGATTCTGGTTTTTTATCGTTCGAAGTATTGTTACTTGTTTTTGGATGGATTTTAAACGCTATTCTTATTCCTTTTTTTCTATTGATAGCCGGTACGATTATAAAGCCCATAGAAATTGGAATCCAAAATGGATTTAAAAAACAAGCACGCAAAAAATTGGCTTCAATGCCACATTTAAAAGTAGTTGCAATTACAGGAAGTTATGGAAAAACTTCTATTAAATTTATGATCAAAGATTTATTGAAAGAGCGTTATTCGGTCTGTTTTACTCCTGGTAGTTTTAATACACCTATGGGAATATGCAAGGTTATAAATAACGATTTAGAATCTCATCATCAGATTTTGATTCTAGAAATGGG
>JAYPYN010000045.1:0-8520 GCA_038154605.1 Balneolaceae bacterium | reverse complement strand
ATTCAAGAGTTATGCGATATAGCAAAACCCGACGTAGCTGTGGTAAGTAATGTTGGTTTTGCACATCTTGAAACTTTTGGAAGCCAAGATGTAATTGCTAAAGAAAAAGGCACCATAGTTGATAACTTAGACTCGGGTGGAATTGCCATTCTAAATGCGGATGATCCTAGAGTGGCAATTATGGGAAAGGATCGCCCTGAGATAACAAAAATATTAGTTGGACTAACATCTGGTGAAATACGAGGGCATACAATTAGTTATAATACTTCGGGGACTAAATTTAATGTTCTGTTTGATGAGGACGAATATACCTTTAAGACTAAACTACTAGGGGCGCATAACGTCCAGAACTTGTTACTAGCTATTGGAGTGGCATCTTATTTTGGGGTACGACCAAAGACTATGGCTGTTGCCGCAAAGCAGATAGAACCTATTGAGCATCGATTAGAGTTGAAAAAAGTAGGCTCATTTTTCGTAATTGATGATGCTTTTAATTCTAACCCTGTTGGAGCGAAGAATGCAGTAGAAATTCTTGCCCAGTTTAAAGATCGGAAACGAATTATCATAACTCCAGGAATGGTAGAATTAGGCGATATAGAGGAAGAAGAAAATTATAAATTTGGACAAGAAATAGGAAAAGCACATTTAGATTTGATACTCTTAGTGGGTAAAAAAAGAGCCAAACCCATCCTAGAAGGTATTAAAAATAGCCAAAGACATACAGACAATGTAGAAGTAGTTGATACTTTATTTAAAGCTAATGATTTCATGAAAAATTATGCTGATCCAGGAGATGTAATTTTGTATGAAAATGACTTGCCTGATGTATATAATGAATAAAAAACTACTCGAATCTTATTGCATCTGCGGGTTGTATTTCTGATGCACGATTAGCGGGGAACCAACTTGCAAGCACACACAACAACAAACTCCCAACTAATATTATGATCACATCTAGTAATCGAACATCAATTGGATAGGCATCAATAATAAATGCCGAAGAAAGCTTCACAATCCCAAATTTATGTTGTAGCCATGCTAATAATAGACCAAGCGATCCGCCAATACCACATCCTATTAAACCTATGAATAAGCCTTGTTTACGGAAGATAGATTTAATTTTTTTCTTGCTGTAGCCCATGGCCATTAATATGCCAATATCTCTTTTTTTCTGAATAACAATCATAGTAAGTGAGCCAATAATGTTTAAAATAGCTACCAGTACAATGATCATTAAAATTACATAAGCCCCCCATTTCTCTAGGTACATAACATCATAAAGTGGTTTTTGTAAATCGTACCAAGTAGAAACGTCTACATCAGTCCCAAACATAGATTCAATCTTTGCTTTTACATCATCTGCCTTATTACTATTGGTTAGTTTGATGTCTATTCCAGATATAGAACCTCGGATGTTAAACAATCTTCGCGCTGCGTCAATATCAACAAAAACAGTAGGTGACGATGCCACTGATTGCAATAAATAGGCTCCGCGAACATCAAATTGGTAAGATCTTGGAACTGTAATTTGGGTTAATGCTTTTCTTATTCCATTTGCACTAAGCAGGGCAACTTCATCATCAATGGAAAGGAATAACTCACCCCTTAGTTGTTCATGTACAACAATGCCAGGCTTTTTGTTTACTACTTCAAGATCAAAAACGCCTGATTTAATAGTTTGTTCAACACTTAGCAAATTTAAAAATAAATCTTTGTTTACTCCTTTAACTTCAACAACTTTACTATTTTTATCTTTTGTTGTAAGTAGCGCTTTACCAGTAACATATTGTGATATATGCTGTATCTCTGGTATTCCTTCGAGTTCTTCTTGCATTTTTTTTGTGTAGATGAAGGAGGCACCTTCATTAGATTCAATTCTAATCTCAGGATCAAAAGAAAGTAACAATGATTTTACAACATCAAAGAAACCATTGAAAACAGACAACACTATTATCAACAATGCGGTACCTATGGTTACTCCTGCGATACTGATATAGGTGAGTGTTGAAATTAGAGAGATATATTTTTTGGAAAATAAATAACGCGTAGCGATGTAATTCGAAGTATTCATCAGGCTAAAATAGAAATTCATTTCTTATCAAACATGATAAATAACTTAACAATGGTTTTGCCTATAATTTATTATCTTTTCTTTCAGTTAAATCTGCACAAATTCATGAATTCTACACTTACCGTCGAAGAAATCTCATCCATTTCTGATGGGTCGCATGGAGACCCTTTTTCTTTTTTTGGGTTACATACTCTTGAAATAGATAATTCACAAAAATTAGTGCTAAGAGTTTTTCGGCCCGAAGCCAAACAAGTAGCTGTTATTATTGGGAAGTCAAAACCTATTTTTTTACATAAAATTTCTGATGAAGGGTTATTTGAGTATGTATTTCCAAGAAGAAAAAAAGCTCAAGATTATACACTAAATATCACTCCACATCATGGGGATGCGTTTGAGATCAAAGACCCTTATGCTTTTGGTAAAATGATCGAAGATTTTGATCTTCAACTTTGGGGAGAAGGTAATCATAAAAAGGCATATGAGTTTATGGGCGCTCACCCAAAACAAGTAGGGTTAGTTAAAGGAACTCATTTTGTTGTTTCTGCTCCAAGTGCATCTAGGGTGTCGGTAATAGGCTCATTTAATAATTGGGATGGACGAACGCATCGAATGCGTAAATATCATGATCAAGGTTTGTGGGAATTATTCATCCCGCATGTAACTACAGGAGACGAATATAAATTTGAGATAAAATCCACAGTACAGGATCCACCTTTAAAAAAAGCAGATCCCTTTTCATTTTATTCTCAACTGCGCCCTGAAACCGCCTCTAGAGTATTTGATCTAGATGGGTATTCGTGGAGCGATGCCGAATGGATAAACAATAGAACGGAGGTGCAGGCGCATGATAAAGCAATTTCTATTTATGAAGTACATGCTGGTTCATGGAGGCGTAAAGGAGACGGCAGCGAATTCTTAAGCTATACAGAACTAGCAGATCAACTTATTCCATATGCAAAAGATTTAGGCTACACTCATATCGAACTTCTCCCCATTGCCGAACATCCTTACGACCCTTCTTGGGGTTATCAACTAACCGGATATTTTGCACCAACAAGTCGGTTTGGTACTCCGCACGATTTCATGTATTTCGTTGATGAATGCCATAAAGCTGGTATTGGTGTGATTGTTGATTGGGTTCCTGCACATTTTGCTAAAGATGAGCATGGCCTACGGCGTTTTGATGGAACTGCATTATATGAGCATGAAGATGCTAGACAAGGAGAACACAAAGATTGGGGTACTTGTATCTTTAACTTTGGCCGAACAGAGGTTCAAAATTTTCTTATCTCAAATGCTTTATATTGGTGCGATAAATATCATATTGACGGTTTAAGAGTTGATGCTGTAGCTTCAATGTTATATTTGGACTATTCACGAGAGGAGGGCGAATGGGTACCAAATAAATACGGCGGTAGAGAAAATATTGAAGCCATCGAGTTTTTAAGAAAGTTCAACGATTCTATTCATGAACATTTTCCTGGCACCATTACTTTTGCTGAGGAATCCACTTCTTGGGGAGGAGTATCTCGACCAACAGAAACAGGTGGTCTTGGGTTTGATTATAAATGGAATATGGGATGGATGAATGATACACTTGATTACATTGAAAAAGATCCTATCTACAGAAAATATCACCAAGGTCAGCTCGCTTTTTCGTTAATTTATGCATTTAGTGAGAATTTTACACTTCCATTTTCACATGATGAAGTGGTGCATATGAAAAAAGCAATGTTAAGTAAAATGCCGGGGGATGATTGGCAAAAATTTGCGAATTTAAGATTGCTATACACCTATATGTATGCTCATCCTGGCAAAAAATTGCTCTTTATGGGAAGTGAGTTTGGACAATGGGCTGAATGGAGCCAAGCCAAATCCTTGGATTGGCATTTGTTAGATTGGGAAAATCATCAAGGCATAAAAAAAATTGTTAAGGACTTAAACTTCCTCCAAAAAAAAGAACGAGCACTTCATGAAAACGATTTTGATTGGCGCGGTTTTGAATGGATTGATTTTAATGATGCCGACGCTAGCGTTATCACTTTTATACGAAGAGCTAAAAATCCATCAGATTATTTAGTTGTGATATTAAATTTTACTCCACAAGTATATAATAGCTACAAAATTGGTGTTCCTAATGCTGGAGATTATAAGATAATAATGAATAGTGATTCACAATTCTATGGAGGGAGTAATGTGGGAGAGGATAAAGTAACTGCACATTTTGGAGATTGGCAAAATCAGCCAGCCAACTTAGAATTAACTATTCCACCACTAGCAGGTGTAATTTTAAAGCCATTTAAGTAAAAAATATGAGATTTCCTCGCTCCTGTGGAACGCTTGTTCATCCTACTTCATTTCCTGGGAAATATGGAATCGGTGATTTCGGGTATGAAGCGCGTTCATTTATTGATTTTCTCGAACGCACTTATCAAACCATATGGCAAGTATTGCCCCTAACACCCACAGGGTATGGCAATTCGCCTTATGCCAGTTATTCAGCTTTTGCAGGTAATCCTTATCTTATAAGTTTAGACATATTAGTTGAAAAAGGACTTCTTGATAGTGCAGAAGTAAAAGACGTGGAATTACCATCAAATGGTAAGGTAGATTATGAAAAAGCATTTCTAAATAAAGAATCACTTTTTAGAAAAGCCTCCGATAGGTTCTATAATGCTTTAGGAAAAGAGGAAGAGAAAACGTTTAAAGCATTTAAAACAAGAAATAAGCAATGGCTTGTTGATTATGCTCTCTTTCTAGCTTGTAGTCAACATAGAGATATGAAATCGTGGAATAATTGGGAATTAGATCTTGCCCAAAGGAAACCCGAAGCATTACGCATATATTCGAAAAAATATAAAAACGATATAAAGCTGATTAACTGGATTCAATATGAATTTGATAATCAATGGAAAGCGTTAAAAAAATATGCAAACGACAGAAATATCAGGGTAATTGGGGATATCCCCATTTTTGTAGATCATAATAGCTCAGACGTATGGTCGAACCCTAAATATTTTGCAGTTGATGATAAAGGTAATAGAACTTTGGTAGCAGGAGTTCCACCAGATTACTTTAGTAAAACGGGGCAACTATGGGGGAACCCTCAATACAATTGGAAAGAACTAGAAAAAGACAATTATTCGTGGTGGGTATTACGATTTAAGCATATGTTTGATCAATGTGATGCAATAAGAGTAGATCATTTTCGAGGGTTTGATGCTTACTGGGAAGTAAAAGCTACTGAATCCACAGCTATTAATGGTACATGGAAGCAAGGACCAGGGCATAAATTTTTTGAAACTATTGCAGAAGAATGTGGTGATTTACCAATTATTGCAGAAGATTTAGGAGTTATTACAGAAAGTGTTGAAGAGTTGAGAGACAGTTTTGATTTCCCTGGTATGAAAATATTGCAATTTGCTTTTGATTCAGATGCAACAAACAATTTTTTACCCCATAATTATTCAAAAAATAGCGTAGTATATTCTGGTACGCATGATAATGATACCTCGATTGGGTGGTACAAATCAGCCTCCGAAAAAAGCAAGCATAACTCAAGAATGTATACGCAATCGGATGGCAGTACAATAAATTGGGAATTTATTAGGTTGGCTATGCTCTCCGTATCTGATCAAGCTATTATTCCAATGCAGGATTTTATGCATCTAGATGAAAAACATAGAATGAATTTGCCAGGAACCATCGCAAATAATTGGCAATGGAGATATACTAATGAAATGCTGCATCAAGTTGATGAAGACCAGATTAGAACACTTATCGAACTAAGTAATAGAAAAAAGTAATATAGCTTTACCTTTATTAAAAGTGCGTTTTTGAGTATATTATAAGCTTGTAAAAAAATATGATGTCATTCTCACTCAATAATCTTCCTTTCAGAACACAAAAGCCAAGAAATAAAGGTATTACTTTGGTTTTGGATAAAGGGTACAGTATTAGGCAGACGGAAGATTTTCTTGAAGTATGCTCAGAATATGTAGATATCGTTAAATTTGGATGGGGTACGTCCTGTGTAACATCAAGATTAGAGGATAAGCTTGCAATATATCGTAATGCGGGTATACCCGTTTATTTTGGTGGTACATTATTCGAAGCTTATCTATTGAGAAATCAACTTGATGCATATATTAAATTATTAGAAAAATATGATATAAATCATATAGAAGTTTCTAATGGAACAATTTGGCTTTCTGATGAAAGAAAACAAAAAATCATTCAAGATCTAAGTAAAGATTTTGAAGTATTTTCAGAGGTCGGATCAAAAAACCCTAATGAAATTATCCCCCCTTATAAATGGGTAAGGGTAATTGAACAAGAGTTAGAATCAGGTGCTTCTAAGATAATTTGTGAGGCTCGAGAAAGCGGTACAGTAGGTGTTTTTAGGCCAAATGGGGAAGTAAGGTCTGGTTTAATTGAAGAGATTACAGATCAGATACCGGTCGAAAGCCTAATTTTTGAAGCACCAAAAAAAGAACAACAAGTTTGGTTTATAAAAAAGTACGGTAGCAATGTAAATCTAGGAAATATTAAACCTGAAGAAGTAATATCGCTTGAAACGCTACGTTTGGGTTTACGAAGTGATACTCTATTAGATTTTTATTCACCAGAAGAAAACAGTGAACTCAACCAATTTTTAAAAGAGAATACAATCTCAAACGAAGAGTAAAATTTTATGAAAATATTATACGCGGCAGCTGAAATTTCACCATTTGCACGAATGACTTACACTGCCGATTTATTGCGCTTTTTGCCTGCATCGTTACAGGATAAAGGATTCGAAATACGCATACTATTACCAAAATACGGTACGATTAACGATCGTAGGAATAGATTACATGAGGTTATTAGATTGTCTGGGATAGAAGTAGAGGTTGGAGAGACATATGAAAGTATGCGTATAAAGGTAGCGAGTATACCTAATGCTAAGCTTCAAGTTTATTTTTTAGATAATGACACCTATTTCAAAAGAAAAGGAATGTTTATTGATCCCAAAACCGAAAAGTTTTACCCAGATAATGCAGAAAGACTGGCCTTCTACAATAAAGGAGTACTTGAAACTGTTATGAAATTAGGCTGGCAGCCAGATATCATACACTGCCACGATTGGCCTGCTGGTTTAATCCCTCTTTTGGTAAAAACAAAGTATAGGGATGCTGAAATATTCAAGAACACACAAATTATATACAATTTACATCATCCCGAAAACGAAGGGCATGGTGATACTGCAAAAATCCTTGAGTTACTTGGATTACCAGATGATATTAATATTAATGAGTTGACCGACGAAGGAAAAGTTGATTTATTAAGACTTGGTCTAACATATAGCGACCATGTAGTGACAGGAAATTATTTACGCGACGAATTCGATGGGCTGTTCGAAGAACTAGGAATTAAACCTAAACAAATTCAGGGATCGCCCGAAGATGTCTCAAGTAAATTTGCCGATTATTACCGCTTAATTGCAGAATGATAAACATAAAAAACTTTTTAAATGCATAAAAATTTTCAAATTGTTAAAGGTAGTTCAATCTACTTATATCTAATTATGTTGTTGGTTCTTTCGACATGTAAAGAGAGTGGAAACATAGGTGCTGGCTTTCTAAATGAATCTAACGTTGTCGTTGATACAGTATACTTTTCAATTCCACCATCTAGTATAGTAACTGCCGATCCTTACTTAGGAAGACTAGAAAATTCTCCATTTGGGTCTTTTGATGATCCTTTATTTGGTACTATTGAAGGAAAAGCATTTTTCAAACCATCAATCAGTAATAATTCACTTGATTCATTGCCTGAAAATTATGAATTAAATCTACGCCTTTTCACAGATAAGGATAATTTACACGGCCAAAAAACACATTCTGGGTCATATAAGATTTATCGCGTAGGTGAGTTTTGGAGAAGCGCCTCTTTTCAAATGAGTAATGATTTAGAAATATTGGATCAATCTAGCGGGTCGGTGAATGCCAACGAAGTAGGATCATTTAGATTTGATGATATTGATACTACATTTATAGATATAAACTTATCAGGAAATTGGAAGTCAGATTTTATTCAATTTTTCAATAATTCTGAAGATCGAGATTCTATTTACAAATATGAAGACTTTGGATTAGCAGTAGTGCCAGAAGATAATGTTGAAAACTTAATATACGGAAGATTTTCAGCTAGTAAATTGTTATTAATAAAACCAGCACAAGATAGTACAGATGCGGATACAACTATTAATAGTATTTCGGATTGGGCATTCGATGTAGAGGTTTCAGAAAGTAATGTTCCTGAAGAAAATATTACCTTAAATAACCTTTATACCTCATTTTTAAATCTTGATTTAACAAACTCAGCCATTAATCTTAAGAACAAAAACTTTGTTAAGGCGGAACTTTTACTGACATCTGATTCAATAACAGTCAGCGAAAGATTAAATG
>JAYPYN010000044.1:10234-14368 GCA_038154605.1 Balneolaceae bacterium | reverse complement strand
GTGTTGGTCTAAATAAAATCGTTACTTAAATCAAAAATAATCTCTGCGCCGCTTAAACGCAGGGTCTTTAGGCAGATACTGAATAACCGAGATAAACATACATGGATTCAAATGACGCTCGCCAACTAATAGAAAGTGCCATTGATGCATATTTCAATGGTCTTCGTACTGGCGATAGTTCAAATATCCCTCTATCTGAACATGTAATTTTTCACAGCGTGGTAACTGGGCAAACATTTACAGGAGCCGATAAAGTTAAGTTATTCGTCGAAGAGTTTGTAGAAAATATCAAGTCAATTGATGAAAAAGCAAAAGTGATAGATGGCAACAATGCATGCGTCTTATTTAAGTGGACATCGCCATTGGGCCTAGAACTGGAAATTTGTGAGCATTTTCAGTTCGAGGGCTTTCAAATCTCGAGTATCCGCCCATACTTTGACCCCAGGCCATTATTTGAAAATGAGTAAACATCTGTCTAACAAGAGCATGCAGTCGGAGATTTTCACTCGCTGCGCTCCCGAAAACGCCGCTTAAACGCGGTGTCGTTATACCACTCCAATAATTTTTAGTATTATCAGTTTTCTTCTTTAATAGTTACATTATTTAAAACCAACACTTTTACTATGATTACTGATTTTAAAGAGATTGAAAGTTCAGCACTTAACCTTGATAAGAAAAGCAAGGCTCGTTTAGCAGATTCCCTGTTACAAAGTATTCATGGACAAATTAATCCTGAAATCGAACAAGCTTGGATTGATGAAGTCCAAAGAAGAAAAGAAACTTTAGAATCGGGAGAAGCCTCTCTTCATTCTTCTTCTGATGTTTTAAAAGAAGCAAGGAAGCGAATTCAAAAGTGACTTTAAAATTTCATTCCGAGGCAAAAATTGAATTTATCGAAACTGCTGAATATTACGAAGAACAAGTGGTAGGTCTTGGTGATGACTTTATTGATGAAGTCGAAAAAGTGTTGGATGTAATTGAACAGTATCCATTATCTGGAACCAACATTAGTAATACTGAAAGACGCTTTTTAGTATCTCGTTTTCCTTATGGAATCATCTATTCCGTTGCAGAAGAACTTATTACGATATTTGCAGTAATGGACTTAAGAAGAAAGCCAGGATACTGGAAATCGAGAACCTAAAGATCAGTAGGTCTAGCTTCAACTTTGAAGTTCAATAATCAACTGGAATTTTAGTAGCCTAACAAAACATTTCTCCATGGTTTTCTCTTGGACAAGTCGGCTACTGAATCTCCTCATTTGGATTTGACCAATTCAAACTCCCACTTTTAGATTGGGTTGGTGGACATAACATCGTTATGTAACTAAAAACTAGTCCTTACGTTTGCTGGCAGATAGGCAAATTAACTAAAAGAAGTTAGATTTATATTATGCTTAGAACCATTCTCATTCTGTTAATTCTTCCATTTCCTAATACAGCTTATTCAGCCCAAGAGTGTGTAGTTCTTCTTCATGGACTTGCTCGTACGGAGAATTCTATGGAAAAATTAGCAAAATCACTTTCGAAAGAAAATTATCATGTAATAAACTATGGCTATCCTTCAACTGAGTATGATATTGAAACTTTAGCGAAAACGCATATCCCCTTAGCAATTGAAAAATGTGATAGTGCAAAAAAAATAAATTTTGTTACGCATTCTATGGGTGCAATTATCCTCCGGCAATACCTTAAACATAATGAAATAGAAAAACTGCATAGGGTAGTTATGCTCGGTCCACCTAATAAAGGAAGCCAGGTTGTTGACAACCTTAGAAATATGCCCGGTTTCAAACTTATAAATGGACCAGCAGGTATTCAATTGGGCACCACAGAAAACGATATACCTTCAAGTTTAGGACCAGTAAAAGGTGAGGTTGAAGTAGGTATTATAGCAGGTACTAAAACAATAAACTTAATGTTATCTCTTTTTTTGCCCAATCCTGATGATGGAAAAGTCTCAGTCGAAAACACTAACCTAGAAGTCATGAAAGAACATATATCGATAAAGGTTTCGCATACTTTCCTTATGAAAAACAAACTAGTTATTAGTAAAGTACTATTGTTTCTATCAAATGGTACATTCAGCACAGGCTCCGAATAGAATTACACTTTTATATTGTGTCGGTGAAAATAAAATCGTTACTTAAACTAAAAATTAATCTCTGCGCCGCTCTGCAGGAAGACTGTATAAACACAGGGTAGTTACGCACAAAAAAAACAATTATGTCAATAGAAATGAGTTCTTACGCTGATAGTCAGAAATTAATTTCTGCAACACAATGGAAAGAAGCTATAATGAAACTAGGTTATAATGTGGAAATTGATGATGAGATTGACATGAAAGAATTCTCAGGTTATCTACCCGTTTTACATAATGGTCAGCAATCCGGTTTCGAGTATTATTTCGATATAGTCAAGGATGAAGAAATCACAGAATTAAAACTTCCCTATCAAAAATGTATAGCAATAACTCTTAGAACAGGTTCAGATTTCGACGAACTGGCATGTGCGACGGCTGCAATTGCGGGATTTTGTATCGCAACAGAAGGTATAATACACGAGCCTATAGAGGACATTTTCATTGGTCATACAGAATGTAAAGACTGGGCTGAAAAGGAATATAAAAGTTCAATATCTCTATTGACAAACGAAACCAAGAGTGAAAAGAAACCTTGGTGGAAATTTTGGTAAGACTTGTGCATAACAACCATTTCTCCATGGGAGTCCCTGGACAAGTCGGCTACTGAATCTCCTCATTTGGATTTGACCAATTCAAACTCCCACTTTTAGATTGTGTTGGTGTAAATAAAATCGTTACTTAAACTAAAAAAATCTCTGTGCTGCCCTGCCTGTTGGTAGACAGGTTAAAAGCAGGGTTGTTAGGCGTAAGCAATAATGGAAAATAAAAGACATGAATGACTTAGATATTGCATACAAACTCAACTCAGAAATGGTAACTTTCTGGCAGTTTTATGTTGCAGGAATGAGTGCTGTTGTTGGATGGGTAGTATCTAGAAATAAACGCTGGGAGATACAAAAAATAAGTTTTATTTGCATAGCAGTAGTCATTTTCATGGGTTTTAGTTTATCAGGCATTTATAGAACCACCTCAAGCCTTCACGAAATTGTTTTAATCATGCAATGTGAGAGTTACAAAATTCCTGATAGTATAGATCCCAAGATATTTTCATCCGTATTAGACAGATTAAACTCTGGTGATTGGTACATGCATATTGTACCCCACATCGCTGTAGATCTTATTGTAATATACATCATTTGTATTCTAGCAAAACGAGACCCTAAATAACTCTAATGCGACAGAGATAGTAAATTTGCCTAATAACAACCATTTCTCCATGAAAATCCCTTGGACAAGTCAGATACTGAATCTCTTTTAAGAATACCTGATACATCATTCAGAAAAAGCTACTAACCAAGTTTTGTTATATCATGTACCAAAAAATAAATGAACACTTCATATTAATCGTTTTTATTTGATGCTGATTAGTTAGCTTTATAGAGTTATGAACACACAAGAACAGATTCCAAATCGGTTAATTTTTTCAGCTAATAATCCAAGAAGAAAAAGGCGGGCTTACATAGTAGTTATACTATTAACCTTTGTTCAACTTTCTATGATTTGGCCCACCTATCCCTTATTTGCTTCTGCTACACCATTAATCCTAGGTTTCCCGCTCTCTTTTGCTTGGGTAATCTTAATGGTTATTTGTTCGTTTAGCTTTCTTTTGTGGTTTTTTTTAAATGAAGAAAAAACATAGCGCATAGTGATGGAAAGCTGGATCATTATACTAGGAATCTGTGGTTTATATCTAATCGTTACTCTCGTAATGGGAATTTTACCGGGGCTAAAAGTAAGTCGTAGTACGGCTGGCTATGTTGCTGGCGATCGTTCGATGAATGTATTCATTCTGTATTTTGTACTTGGCGCATCTATTTTTTCGAGTTTTGCATTTCTAGGCGGACCAGGATGGGCGTATTCAAGAGGCGCAGCTGCCCTATATATCATCGCATATGGAGCTGTTGGAATGGTTCCTTTCTACTTTTTTGGTCCCAAAGCCCGAGCATTAGGCGAAAAATATGGTTTTGTTACTCAAGCCGACCTTCTTGAAGA
>JAYPYN010000044.1:1414-10224 GCA_038154605.1 Balneolaceae bacterium | reverse complement strand
AAACTCCTTTCAGGAATCTTAGCCGTACTTACCGTCGTGGTTTTAATCCCTTACTTAACGCTGCAGATGAAAGGCGCTGGTATTGTATTACATACCATTAGTGAAGGTTTCATCCCTGTATGGTTAGGAGCAGCTATCGCTTATTTTGTGGTGTTGATCTATGTATTTTTTAGTGGAGTGATGGGCGTAGGATGGACCAATACATTTCAAGGGATTTTCATGCTGATTATAGCCTGGTTTTTAGGCATTTATTTGCCATATAAAATGTATGGTGGAATCGGTCCTATGTTTTCTGAAATTCTTCAATCAGATTTTGCAGATGCATTAACCGCTCCGGGAAGAACGGCATCGGGCGAACCTTGGGATTGGTGGGGGTTTAGTTCGGCGGTTATTATCTCGGCTTTAGGATTTTCTATGTGGCCACACTTTTTTATGAAAGCTTTTGCTGCTAAAAGTGATCGAACGATTAAACTCACCGTAGTTCTATATCCCACTTTTCAGATTTTTCTTGTCCCCATATTAATTATTGGGTTTTCTGCGGTTCTTACTTTTCCAGGTGTAAGTCCAGCGGATTCTATCCTTCCACATGTGTTACTGAATATGGAATTGCCTGTAATTCTTATCGGACTTGTCTGCGCCGGCACATTAGCAGCTTCAATGAGTTCTGGTGATGCTATTGTACACGCTGCTTCATCGGTGGCCGTAAGAGATGGATTATCCAAGATTCCTTCAGTAAATAAATGGCTAAACATTGGAGGTAATGAACGCTTATTGATACGAATTGGAGTGGTTTTCATTTCTTTAGTAGCCTATTATTTTGCTGTATTTGCTGAAACCGATATCGTTTCCTTACTATTGGGAGCTTATGGTGGCATAGCTCAATTATTTCCCATCATGTTTGCCTTATTTTATTGGCCTAGGGCAAACGGGAAAGGTGCGTTAGCAGGGATGATTGGTGGAATTTTAGTCACCCTCTTCTTTTTGTATAATCCAGAATTTAAACCATTGCCTTTACATGAAGGAATCTATGGATTAATGGTGAATTTGATGTTATTAATAAGTGTTAGTTTAGGTACGAAACCAGAAACTGAAGATCGAATTAAGAGATACATCCATTATTAATAATGGATGTAAACTTGAATAAGTGAAATGCAAATAAGTGATCTTCCCATATCCCTTTTTTAGCACGTAGCCAAATCAGAACAATCGATATAAATCGGTGGCTATACGTCCGTATTCATCGGTTAAGGATAGTAACGTTTTTTTCTCTTTACACACCAAATTAAAAGGTGGCAGCAACACATCTACCCCACTTTTTATTTTTAATCTTGTTCCTTGGCTAGAAATAATGTCTTTATTAGCAATAAATTCCTCTTTTGGAATATGTTCGGTAAGTATAACATATTTATATTGATGCAGTTTGTTTACAATGGATTCGATTTCCGTATTTGATACATGTTGAAGCACATGCCTAATAATTGCACAATCTGCTTGGGGCAATGCTTCATGGGCTATATCCACACAATAGAAACTTAATTTTTCATGTGAATACATTGCTCGATTTCTTTGTATTAGATCGTGTACAATATCCACGGCAACATACTTTTTTGTATATGGAACCAACTGTTTGCCAACATTGAAATCGCCACAACCTAAATCACAAACCGTCAATGGTTCTGGAAAAGATTGGAAGAAAGAAATCAATTTATCGAGGTAAGGTATAACATATTCTGAATTATGCGAACCAAAGCCAGAATAAAATTCACCTTTATTTCCACCCCAAAGATTTTTTTCATAAACCTGTTCCATTACCGCTTTTGTAGGCCATGGCTTCTTTTTACGCATCACATGCTATAATAATCAATAGGATTGTTCCCAAACTTTGCCGGCACCCAATTCATTGAATCAATTGGAGGTCGAATGTAGTCTGGATCTTTCACCATAGGTGGTAAATCAATGGGTGCTGGGGTAATATCCTCATAAGAAATCTGATTCAAGAAATGTGATATACAATTCAAGCGAGCATGTTTTTTGATATCTGCGTTCACCACAAACCATGGTGATTCTTTGGTATCAGTATATCGAAACATTTCATCTTTAGCTTTTGAATATTCTACCCATTTACTTCTAGATTCCAGATCCATTGGACTAAGTTTCCAACGTTTTAATGGGTCTAAATTTCTTGATCTGAATCGTTTATCTTGTTCTTTATCAGAAATAGAAAACCAATATTTGACTAAAATAATACCGCTACGAATTAACATATTTTCAAAAGTTGGGCAAGACTTTAAAAATTCTTGATGCTCCTCTTCTGTACAAAATCCCATTACCTTTTCAACTCCAGCTCTATTATACCAGCTCCTATCAAATAAAATAATTTCACCAGCTGATGGTAAATGCTTGATATATCTTTGAAAATACCACTCGCTTCGCTCTTCTTTTGTTGGGGCTTGCAATGCAACAACTCTTGCAATTCTTGGGTTAACACACTCCGTAATTCTTTTTATAACTCCACCTTTTCCAGCAGCGTCTCTACCTTCGAATAATACCGCAACTCTTAACCCTTTTTCTTTTACCCAATATTGAAGCTTTACTAACTCTGTTTGAAGTTTCTTGAGTTCTTTTTCATACACATTGTTTAAAAGTCTACCTTTTTTATCGTACATCCCATCAAATTTTATGACTAATTTCAATTCGCAATATATAGTAAATGATGAAGAAAAATTGAACCCACTAACCTTATACTTCTATTCCAATAATTCTTAATTGATACATTGATAATTCTTAATTGATAACTAATACATTGATAAAGGAAAAAGCGTAGATTTACACTCTATGAAAACTACACGTACACGACCGGATATACCAATCATATTTGAAGATAATCACCTTCTAGTGATAGATAAACCTGCTGGAGTTTTGTCACAAGAAGATCATACTAATGATCCCGATGTGTTAACACTTTGTAAGAAATACATTAAAAAAGCATACAATAAACAAGGAAATGTTTGGCTTGGATTAGTTCATAGACTTGATCGACCAGTCAGTGGATTGATGGTTCTTGCTAAGACCTCGAAAGCTGCTTCAAGACTATCAGAACAAGTTCGAAATCATGCCATTAAAAAAGTCTACTGGGCGTTAGTTTATGGCATGACAAAAGAATCAGATACCTTAATCCATTTTTTAGAAAAAGATTCTAAGTCAAATACAGTTAAAGCATATGGATCCAAAAAAGGAAGATCAAAAAAAGCTGAATTGAGCTATAAAACTGTTAAACAAAGCGCCCATTATAGCGTAATTGAAGTGGATTTAAAAACAGGGCGACCTCATCAAATTAGAGTTCAATTAGCAAAAATAGGACATCCTATATGGGGTGACTATAAATATGCTGAAGAAGATTCTGGGCCAGGAAAAATTTTAGCGTTACGATCTATGAAGTTAGAATTCAAGCATCCTACTAAAAATGAGTTTTTAGAATTCGAAGCACCCGTTCCACGTAAACAACCTTGGGATAATTTCGATTATTAATTAGACTAACTCATTAATCCAATAACGAATTAGATGCTTGCTGCTCTTCCGTTTGCTTAACAGAATTAGGTAGTTTTTTTGCAGCTTTTGCGCCAAGTTCTTTCAACATCTCTGCTTGGCGAACTAAATTTCCACTGCCTTCTGATAATCGACTTTTAGCTTCCTCATAGCTACGTTGAGTTTGTTTTATACGCTCCCCAATTTGATCCATACTTTCTACAAATCCTACAAATTTGTCATATAAAGCCCCTCCTCTGTTGGCGATTTCCATGGCATTTTTATTTTGATATTCTTGTTTCCAGACAGAATCGATGGTTGCCAACGTTGCCAATAACGTAGATGGACTTACAATTACGATATTACGATCGAAGGCTTCGTAATATAGATTTGAATCCGCCTGTAATGCTGCAGCAAAAGCGGGTTCAATAGGCACAAATAACAGTACAAAGTCAGGACTTCGATTACCATGTATTTGTTGATATTTCTTATCACTTAAATTTTTTACATGATTGCGAAGAGAACCTACATGAGATCTTAAGGCTTGTTTTGCTATTTCTTCATCATCTGTTGATGAAAATCGTTCGTAATCTGTTAATGAAACTTTAGAATCGATAATCAAAAATTTTTCATCGGGTAAATGTACCACTACATCTGGTTGTAATAATCTTCCATCTTCTGTTTTAGAAGATTGTTGCACTTCATATTCTCGACCTTTAGTTAAGCCAGACCGTTCCAGAATCCTTTCCAATATTACTTCGCCCCAATTACCTTGTGCTTTTGAGTCCCCTTTTAGAGCTTTAGTGAGGTTTTTTGCGTCATCACTCATCTTTTGATTGAGTTCTGCCATCTGCCGTATTTGTTCTTTTAAGGTAAACCGCTCTTGGGTTCCCTTTTCATAGGTTTCCTCTACTTTCTTTTTGAATTCCTCCAATTTACTTCCAAGTGGAGTTAAGAGTTGATCTAGTCCCTCCTTGTTTTGTTTTGCAAATTTTTGGGCTTTTTCATCAAGAATTTTATTCGCAAGATTTTCGAACTGATCTTTTAATTGATCCTGCATTTCAATTAATTCCCCTTTCTGTTCCTCTAGCTTTGTTTTTAGCACGTCATATTCTGCTTTTAAACTTGCTAACTGTCGGTCTAGAGCAGCCGATTTTTCACGTTCTTTCCATAACTCCTCTTCTTTTTCGGATCTTATTTTTTCTGATTTATCCTCCGCTTGTTTCAATAAATACTCAGTTCGTTCGATCTCTTCTTTTCGTTGGATATCAATATTTTTAAGACGTTCTTGATAGATACCTACTTTAGATTTCATTTGAAAGTAGGTAATAATGTATCCTAGAATTAAGCCTACAATTAGCCCAAATATGATGGTTCCATACTCCAAAGTTACCCCTCCTTTAAAATTTCTTTCATTTTTTTAATAAGTACTGGGTTGATAAACATTTGTTCATGGGGTTGATCCTTAAGAATAAAGTATTCATCATTTTCATCCAAAAACTCTGTGAGTTTAAGCACTCTTTCTAATGGGAAAGTACTATCATTTTCACCATAAAATATGGTAATAGGTTCCTCGATTTGTTGTAAAGCTAAATCTGTTCTTAGTGGATAACGAACTAGAAAATTTGGAAGAAACCAGTATTTCGCATTTTTCTCATCAATCATGCTGTAATAGGGTGTCCAAAGTATAAGTTCTCTCGGATTGTTTACTGCAGCTACTTGCGCCGCTACACCAGAACCTATTGAATATCCTAATACTACAATATCTTCTTCATTGTATTCTTCAAGCATTTTTTTATAAACCACTTTCATATCACCAACTAAGTCATCTTCGTTCCACATTGTACCTTGTGTTAATCCAAAACCCCGATAATCTGGATATAATACATCAAAACCAGCACCTAAGAGTAGGTCAAATTTTTCAACTTCAGTTTCTGTACTTCCACCATTACCGTGGTAATAAATTACCAATCCCTTTGAAGAATCTGTCTTTGCGTGAATAGCATGGATTCGGGCTTCATCATCAACCTCAAACCATCGCTCCTCGAATTCAAAATCATAATTAAATTGATGTCCTTGCTCTAATACTGTTGGGTTGAAAAGAAAGTCATTTTGTATGAAATAGAAGTACATACAAATAAACACATAAAGCCCAATGATGGTTATAATTATGGATAGAACTGTTTTTTTCATTAGAAACTATTTTAAAAATGAACCCTTTAGAATGGTATTAAGTTACGATACTATACAGTTATAAACGTATGGAAAAAAATAAACTAGAAACAGCATTTAATTTCTTCTTTAATGAAGGTTTAAAAGAGCGGATCGAGGTTTTAACCATCTACGTAGCAAGTATTGGATTTATACTTCATCTACTTTTAGTATTCGCATTTAATTTTGGTGGATTTTCCTCACATCCTGAATATGAATATTTTTTAGGAAACCCTATAGCTGCAATTTACACCCCTTTTTCCTTCATTTTAGTGTATGAGGTATATTTATTGGTGTATTACCTACCTCGATCGTTTTCTATTTCAATAGCTAAACAATTTGAAATAGTGTCGCTTATTCTAATTAGGCGCATTTTTAAAGATATATCAAAACTTGATATCAATAATTTAGATTTATTTCGTGCTGAACACTTAAATCTTTTCTATGACATTGTTGGTTTTGTGTTAATGTTTTTTCTGATTTTTGTCTTTAGATATCTTCTTATCAAAAAAAGAACACACGCTGTTACAAAAAACATTGAAGGCTTCATCTATTATAAAAAAGCACTTTGTGTACTCTTGGGTCCATTATTGTTGATATTATCTATATTTAGTTTAGGAAATTGGATGTTAGAAATGTATCAATTCAATGATAATATCATTTCCGAAGTAAAGGATTTTAATAACATATTTTACAATGAATTCTTCACCGCCATGATTCTCGTGGATGTTCTTATTCTTGTGGCTTCTTTCCGATATACAGATAGGTATAGTTTAATAATAAGAAATACAGGCTTTGTAGTAACTACGGTGCTGATACGAATTGCTTTTTCAACCGTTGGATTAGCTAACATCACACTCTTACTTTCGGGCACCTTATTTGGGGTTGTAATCTTATATATCTATTCGCTCTACGATAAAATTGATAAAGGAGAAAGTACTAAAGAGAGCTACGCTTACTTATAATTTTTGCGCTAATATATGTTACGATTTATTATTTTGTAGTATTGTATATATACTGATAAAATAATTAGGTTAATGTATGACCATATCCCAACGTATTCTTACACAATCAGTTATAGCCTTAATCGCTATTATAATTAATATTGTTGTACCTGAGTTCGCAGAAAATAGTCGATATTTCCTGTTAGCAATTATAATTCTATTAATAGGTATGCCTCATGGCGCACTAGACCATCATATTGACGGAAATTTAGAAGGATGGAATCCCTACACTCTAAATAAGAGGTTTTATACACAGTACTTTCTTTTAATGGGAATATATTCTGTTGTATGGATTTACTTTCCTTTTTTTAGCTTCATGTTTTTTCTTTTGATTACGTTGTATCATTTTGGTCAGGCCGATGCAATGCGTTTTGATTTTACAGGTTTAGAAAAATGGAGTATTCACCTTTCACGAGGAATAACCGTTGTGGGACTTATCATATTTGGTGATTTGGAATATTCATCATCAATTATTGAAGCAGTAACCGATATATCTATTTATAAAGCAAGTATTGGAGTTTATAACCTTGAAATTGCTAAATGGTTAATAGCTGGATTTTACCCCTTTATATACATTTTAACTTTGGTGTTTTCAAAGCAGCACATAGAACATAAATTCACTTATTTGATAGATGCGATAGTAGTATCTGCATTATTCCTTTATTGCGATCTTGTTTGGGCATTTGCCGTTTATTTTGGAATCTGGCATTCTTATAATCATGCCTTAATTATGCTAAGGTATCTCACATCAAAAAAGCATAGCGTCAATTTTGCGTGGTTCTTCAAACAGTCTTTTTTGTTTAGCCTACTCTCCTATATAGGATTGCTGTTTGTGTATAATATGCTCAATGCTTTTGGAAATGAAGAGTTGTTAGTTTCTCTACTTTTTGTTGTAATCGCAATACTTACTCTACCTCATATGATGGTCGTTGAAAAGCTTTATACTAGATGGGATCGATCTTAGGGAAGAAGGAATAAAAATTTTTATATCCCTTAATAAGCGGACTAAAAATTCTATTCATAAAAAAAGGTACTCAGAAATCTGAGCACCTTCATAATCGATTTGAAAAATCAATAATTATTTGGAGCTGGCTGAAGTAGCTACGTAATAAATAACTAAACCAAATCCAATCTTGTTGATTGCATCTGCTAAGTTGTAAATTACATCAATGTTACCCATGTTAGCTAAAAGGTTGCCATCCATAGTCATATAACCTATTGGATACACAGACCAGCCTAAGGTAATGAATATTTTAAGCAAGAACATTGCTTGTCCAAGTGCAGGGTTGTCTGAACTTTTGGCAAGTTTTGCAACATCACCCGCAAACACTTCATAAACAATGTAAAGGTAAAAAGCGGTTGAAACTGTTCCCCAGAAAATAGTTGATTCAGGCTGAAGTGCCTCACCAATATATCCAGTTACTAACATACCAATAGAAGCAGCAATTAACATAAATAATGTAGATCCTTTTGCGCCATATGGTCTGGTTAAGAGGTAGAACTCAACACACATTAGCGGCACTGTAAGAATCCAGTCGATATAACGGAATTCTGTTGGGCTAGCACCCATGGTTAGGTAGTAGTCACGCATGTAATAGTAGTGAACAGCTGCTATCCCCGTTATTAAACCTGAAACGGTTAAAGATAGTCTCCATTTTTCGGGTACGTTTCCACGTTCTGCAAAAAAGAAAACAGTAGCAGCCAACATGGCCATTGTCCCGATGAAGAATGTGAAACCGATTACATCACCGGCTTCAATCTGAGAAGCGAAGAGCAAATAAAACTTCATAGATATTATATTTGATTAAAAGTTAATGTCATTTTGAAAACGGAAATCAAAAATCAATACGTTCCATTTTTTTTCAAATCTATATAAACCAGACATATAAATAGATTTAATTTGCACTAATTATAAAAATACCAATAATTTATTGGAAGCGCTTTTTTTAAAAAAATTTTTTATTCTGTCTAACAATCATTTGGAAAATTATTTAAACCAATAATTAACATATTTATTATTGTTTTTTATATGTTTATACAAGGAATAACCTATACAAAAAAAATATTCAT
>JAYPYN010000044.1:0-1404 GCA_038154605.1 Balneolaceae bacterium | reverse complement strand
AGCTTTCTTAGTGTGTATGGTAGTTTATCTGTTACTTTTTATCGCGTAACTTTTTAATTGCATATATCCCGCCTACAGCAACTAATACACCTAAGCCACCATCGATTGGTGCCTGGGATGGGGATGTGGGTAAACCAGGCTGAGCATAAATAAACTCATATGTAAACAGAAACATCGTAATTATTGGGAAAATTATTTTTTTCATAGTTTAAACCTCCTATAATAAACATCAAGCCTAGAAGAGAATATTAATTACTCTCTCCCACCGCTCAATCTCATTATTGTTATTTAATTAATGTCATTTTAAGTGTTTTGACATTGCCGTTAGCTTCAATACGGTAATAGTACATCCCAGAAGCCACTCCTATCGCATTCCAAGTCACATTATGTGGGCCTTTTCCTTTATATTCATCCAGTATGGTTGCTACTTTTTGTCCCATCACGTTATACACGCTTATGTTTACCATCCCTGCCGACTCTAATGTGTAAGGTATGTTCGTAGTTGGATTAAATGGATTGGGATAATTCTGCCCTAAATTAAACACTAATGGACCATCTTCCTTCCCATCGGTTTTCACCGACGACGGACTAATGGTTATTCCAAAGCGACTATTTTCTTGTTTTGCTTTAAGAGTTATTGCCGCTGGCCCAGTTAATATACTCAACGGATTTACTTTAGCTGCTGATTCTGACGCCGCTTCGAAGGTATATTGGGATTGTTCACGCATGTTCATCGATATTCCTAACTCGTAATCATGAAAGATCAACTCCCATTCAGAGGGTAAATCATCTAAGCCAGTCCAATCTAACGTAAACTTACCTTCTACACCCACTAAATCTATATGCGTACGCAAGGTAATTTCTTGTTCTAGGTCATAAGGTAGAGATTCAACGCCCTTCATTCGGTCGTTGTTAAAAATAGAAACTGCCGCATAGGTTGTCGACAATGGCGTTAATTTACCAAAATCATCTTTATCATACTCTAACGTTGCCGAAGCTCGGAATGCTACTTTCACATTGTCATTAGTTGTTTCAGAAGACAAACGTACACTTAAATCGGCGCGGTTGGAGGCAGCTTTACTAAAATATGTAGCTGTAGTAGACGATGTAGTCTTTGCACTTGTAGGCGTTATAAGATCACCAGGATTATCACCGAAACTTTGAACCCAAAAACCTTGCCAAGGCGCTACAATATAATTTAAAGTTCTATCAACAATCTGATAGGTATTATTTCCGTCATCCCAAAATGCAACACTATTAGAAATTCCATCTCCATCTTCTGTTAATGAATTAAGGTCTATATTTGATGCGAATGGATTTCCTACAAAGGTAAAACCACCTTCAGCAGAATTTAAAGGAACGGTAACATCCGATGAGGGTTCTTCCCCTACAGCTGTTAAGGTA
>JAYPYN010000043.1:10176-14375 GCA_038154605.1 Balneolaceae bacterium | reverse complement strand
CCAATGGCTTGTACACCCATTACTGACCAGCTAAATCCAGCAGAGTCGAATAAGCCAGCGGCTAAAGTACCCCAAACACCGCAAACACCGTGTACAGATACAGCTCCAACAGCATCATCAACATATTTTTCTAAAAATATCATTGAATAATGGCATAGCACACCAGCGACAGCACCTGCAACAATTGCAAATATTGGCTCTAGATTTGCGCAACCAGCAGTAATACCTACTAATCCTGCTAATACACCATTTAATGTAACTGCTCCATCTGGTTTTCCAGTAGTAGCCCATGTTACTACCATTGCTGCAAATGCTCCAGCGCCTGCTGCTAAAAATGTGTTCAATGCAATCAATGCAACGGATGTATCACCAGTAGTAGTTGAGCCAGCATTAAATCCGAACCAACCTAACCAAAGTATGAATACACCTAGTGCAGCTGTTGGTAAACTATGACCTTTAATAGTCTGAGGTTTACCATCAATATACTTTCCAACACGGGGGCCTACCACTAATGCGCCAGCAAGAGCCGCCCAACCACCAACGGAATGTACAACTGTAGAGCCTGCAAAATCGATGAACCCGAGTCCTTCTAGCCAGCCGCTTCCATTGAATAAGCTTCCCCAAGCCCAAGCGCCAAAAACAGGATATATAAACGCTGTTATTGCAATGGAGAAAATTAAGTATGCATTAAATGCAGTACGTTCTGCAACAGCTCCAGATACGATTGTTGCGGCAGTAGCAGCAAATACAGCTTGGAAAAAGAAAAAAGTGTAAGACCATTCTACAGAATAGTCTCCAATAGTCAGTAGCATAAACCCATCGGTTCCAATCCAGCCACCTGCTGATGTTCCGAACATGATTCCAAATCCAACAAAAAAGAAAGCTAATCCACCAGCTGAAACGTCCATTACATTTTTCATGATAATGTTTAATGCGTTTTTTGCTCGAGTGAATCCAACTTCGACCATTGCGAAACCAGCTTGCATAAAAAATACTAAGCAGGCTGCTAAAATAGTCCATATGTAATTAAGATTATCTTGTACTGTCTCAGCTGCTAATTCTTGGGCGTTAGCCGTATTTGCAAGCATGAGTGCTAGTACACTAAGTATAAGTTTATATCTAAATTTCATTATAAAATTATTAAGTGATGAGTGAAGAGATGATCTCTAGCCTAAAATTAATTAGCTATGAGCAATAATCAAATAATTTTTTTAGTTAACTATTGTTTATTGCATTAAAATAAAAATTAAAAGCGCTTTTTAGTCTCTTTTATTGCATGGAACCGCTTTCTAAAATTTTTATGGATTTTTACATGTTTCTAGTATTCATAAAAAAAATGATGTTGATTTTATAAAATCATAGCTACAATAAGCACATCAAAACAGTATCTTTGAAAGAATTTTTAATTATTCGATTTATGATTTCAAGATACGCACGAGAAGAAATGTCCAGCATTTGGACGGAAGAAAATCAATTTAAAGCATGGCTTGATGTTGAATTAGCAGCATGTTGGGCTTGGAGTAAAATTGGGGTGATACCCATTGGAGATGTAGAAACGCTCTATGATAACGCCACATTTGAGGTGCAGAGAATTAAAGAGATCGAGGAACAAACTAGACATGACGTAGTTGCATTTACTCGTGCTGTGTCTGAAAGTCTTGGAGATGAAAAAAAATGGGTACATTATGGGCTAACTTCAACGGATGTTGTTGATACAGCCTGGGGCGTTCGTTTAAAGCAAGCAAATGCTCTGCTTAAAACTGATTTAACGAGAATAATTGATGTGCTAGCTACCAAAGCAAAAACTCATAAACATACTGTTATGATGGGTCGTACTCATGGAATCCATGCTGAACCTACTACATTTGGACTTAAATGTGCACTATGGTATGCTGAAATGAAACGTAACCTAGAGCGATTTGAAAAAGCAGCTAAAGATGTTGAATTCGGAAAATTATCTGGCTCGGTAGGTACTTTTGCAAATATTCCTCCTGATGTAGAAAAATATACGTGTGAAAAATTGGGACTTACGCCAGCTCCAATTTCTACTCAAACATTACAAAGAGATAGGCATGCATATTATATGTCAACGCTCGCATTGATTGGTTCTACTTTAGAAAAAATGGCTGTTGAGGTTAGACATCTCCAAAGGAGTGAGGTTAGAGAGGCTGAAGAGGCATTTAGAAAAGGGCAAAAAGGATCATCAAGTATGCCTCATAAACGAAATCCCATTAGTTCAGAAAATATTTCTGGATGTGCTAGAGTACTTCGAGGCTATATGGTAACTGCATTTGAGAATATTCCTTTATGGCACGAGCGGGATATTTCACATTCATCTGCCGAGCGTATTATCTTGCCAGATGCAACCATACTTTTAGACTATATGCTCTCTCGATTTGCTGGTGTAATGGAAAGGTTGGTTGTATTTGAAGAGAATATGAAGGAGAATATTTGGAAGACGCATGGATTAGTTTTTTCGCAACGTGTGCTAAATAAACTCATCGAAAAGGGTGTGATTCGGGAAATAGCTTATGATGCAGTACAGCCTTTAGCAATGCAGGCATGGGAGTATCAAATTCCATTTAAGCCCTTAGTTGAAAAGGATGAATACATAACCTCACAACTTAACCAATCCGAGATTGATGATGCTTTTGATCTGAATCATCATACAAGGAATGTAGACATTATTTTTGAAAGGGTCGGATTGGGTTAACCACAAAAATTGTTGTCTGCATCATGATGGGCATACTTTTATTTGATTTCGGAATTGTTGTTTTAATTTGGGTTACACAACTAATTGTATATCCTTCATTTACACATTTCGAAACGAGGAATCTAAATAAATGGCATGTTCTTTATACTAAAAGAATATCTATTATTGTAATGCCTTTAATGATGGGGCAACTTTTTCTGCATAGTTATCAACTTATGCAAGATATTACTTTGCTCCAGATTATCGCTTATTTGTGTATAGTGTTGGCATGGATTAATACCTTTTTTTTTGCTGTTCCCCTTCATAAAAAAATTAGCACAGGTGTTGAAATTGAAAAAACAGCACAGAAACTTATTCCAGTTAATGCATGGAGGACTGCATGTTGGACAATTACCTTTTTCATCGATTTATATTTATTTGTTAATGGTACATTTCACCTATGAATAGGCAAAGAATGACACTAACCCTTAGAATAGCGGCAATTTACAATCTCCTCTGGGGGGCTTGGGTAATTTTGTTTCCAAATCATTTCTTTGAGTTAGTAGGAATGGCGTTACCTACTCACACTATGATTTGGCAAGGAATGGGAATGGTTATTGGTGTGTATGGTCTTGGTTATTGGTGGGCTGCTCAAGACCCGATTACGCATTGGCCAATCATAGCGGTTGGATTTCTAGGAAAAATTTTTGGACCAATTGGTTTTTTTGTGAATTATGCCATGGGAACAGTACCTTTTGAATTCATTTACATTCTTTTTACTAACGACTTCATTTGGTGGTTACCCTTTTTTTTAATTCTTAAAAAAGCTAAAAAAGAAAAAAACATACGATGGATTTAAAAAAACTAAACCTTTTATTGTTATCTGCATTTTATGTCTTTGCTGGAGTAAATCATTTTATAAATCCACAATTCTATTATGGCTTAATCCCAGACTATTTGCCATTTCATGAATTAATTAATGTTGTAAGTGGACTTGCAGAAATTAGCCTTGGAATAGGTGTTATATTTTATAAGACTAGAAAATGGTCTAGTTATTTATTAATAGCGATGTTGATATCATTTATTCCAGCTCATGTATATTTTATTCAAATTGGGAGCTGTATTGAAGGTGGAATGTGTGTAGCTGAATGGATTGGATGGGCAAGATTATTAATTATACACCCATTATTGATTTTGTGGGCATTATCTGTAAACATTAAGAGTTAAGAATATCACAAAACAGGTAATTTTAGTTTTATCAGGAGAGAACCATCACACCGGTTCTCTCCTATCAGGATAAACTGTCTTAATAAGATTTGATTAGAAGCTCTGTTTGTATGCTTTCAACTGTTCGAATATGCTTTACTGAATTATTGAATTTAGTATAAGCTTTTGTTTTAAAAAAATTTAATTTAGTGAGTAAATAATATTCATTATTCTTAAAACCCGTATAAACGAAATGTGCTATTCCATCATGATCATTATTTAGAATATGTAAAATTTTTTT
>JAYPYN010000043.1:7880-10166 GCA_038154605.1 Balneolaceae bacterium | reverse complement strand
CTGCTAAACTATATCATTAATCAAATCCTATTCTTACGATAAATCAAAGCAATCGAAATAAGACTAAATAAATAAAAGCAGATTGATATTTTCATAGACCAAAGTTGTAATCGAATTACCTGACATCTACAATCGAGAACCCAATTGGACGGGTGAAGGATCTGCACAATGTGGATTTGGCACATATTTCAGAATGAGCCTACTCTTTCGTTGATCACAGGCATTCCATAAACTAAAGCCACGCACTAAGATGCTAAATCTACATTTTATGTAAGAAATCGGAATAACCTTGGGGAGTCATTTACATATTCAAAACTAAAATTTTTTTCTTTCATACGTTGGATAAGCGGATGTAAATCTTCTTTACGCTTCAATTCTAATCCAATTAAAGCAGGCCCTAATTCGCGATTTGTTTTCTTGGAATACTCGAAGTAGGTGATATCATCGTCGGGTCCTAGTACATCTTCTAAAAACTCGACCAATGCACCAGCGCGTTGAGGAAAATCTACAATAAAGAAATGTTTAAGTTCTTCATACATCAGAAAACGTTCTTTAATCTCGGCTGTTCGTGTAATGTCGTTGTTACTTCCAGAAACTACACTAACTACAGTATGGCCTTGTAGTTCATCTTTTAAAATTTCAAGAGCGCTTAGGGCTAATGCTCCAGCAGGTTCTACTACCATAGCTTGTTCGTTGTACATCTTTAAGATAGTACCGCATATCATACCTTCTGGAACGGTTATAACTCGGTCAAGTGCCTCACGGCAGATTTCAAAGGTGATATCGCCCACTCTTTGAACCGCAGCTCCATCCACAAATTTATCTATTTTTGGTAAGGTGATAATTTCTCCGCATTCGATAGACTTTTGCATAGCAGGTGCGCCTTGAGGTTCAATACCTATAATTACGGTGTGTGGAGATAGAGCTTTAAAATATGAACCCATACCCGCAGAAAGTCCACCTCCCCCAACTGGAACTAAGAGAAAGTCGATAGGAGTGGTGATATCGTCTAAAATTTCTTTTCCTACTGTTCCTTGACCCGCAATTATTTTTGGATCATCAAAAGGAGGAATAAATGCAGCTCCTTTATCAGTGCAAAATGCTTTTGCTTTTGAATATGATTCATCATAAGTATCGCCTTCTAACACGATATGTACATAATTTTTCCCAAACATCTTTACTTGATTCACTTTTTGTTCGGGAGTAGTAACAGGCATAAAAATAGTGCCTGTTATCTGTTTTTTGTAGCAAGAAAGAGCAACTCCTTGAGCATGATTACCAGCACTCGCACATACAACACCATTTGAAAGTTCTGTATTTGAGAGGCTATTTATTTTATTGTATGCGCCTCTAATTTTATAGGAACGAACTACTTGAAGGTCTTCGCGTTTCAACCAAACATCAGCATTTAATTCCTCGGAAAGTTGGAAATTTTGTTGCAGGGGAGTGTGTAATGCAATTCCTTTTAATGTAGTTGCAGCCTCTAAAATTTCATCAACTGAAATTAGTTTCGAGTCAACTGAATGTGCCATATAAATTCTAAGTATAAGTGAGTAGTATAATATAGGTGTTTCGCTGAAACATTAAATGAAGAACCTTTTCTTGAATTTAAAAATGTAACTTTTTCTCGACAATATTTAAGTTTAGATTAACCAAGATTGATATAAATTTATGAGTATTCGTACAGCTACTTACCTAGATATTCCAATTATTCATTCTCTAAATGAGTCTGTAATTCCGCATGTTAATAGAATATCAATGCCAGTCATAAGTAATTTTTTGAGTGATGCTTCTTTTTTTAAAGTTATAGAAGTGGATGGAAATATAGTTGCCTTCATGATAGTTTTTGGGCCAAAAACATCATATAAAAGTGAAAATTACATTTATTTTAAAGAGTATTACAGGAGTTTTGATTATGTAGATCGAATAGTTGTTGACAAAGAATTTCAAAATAAGGGGATTGGTAAGAAGCTTTACAATTTTTTGTTTGATCACTCAAAAGAGAAACGAGTTACGTGTGAAGTTAATATTGATCCCCCAAATCCTAGATCTATTAATTTTCACCAAACTATGGGATTCGAGCAACTTGAACATAGACCAACTGAAGATGGTAAAATTGTTTCCATGATGGTTAGAAATAAGATTTAGATTATAAAACGAGTTGGATTGAAAAAAGTAGCCAAATATAATTTGACTACTTCCATAAAATGAAATTCAATATTTTATTTGAAATGATACTATTAATTACTCATAGGGTATTTTCATTGGACGAGAATACTTAGTCAT
>JAYPYN010000043.1:2109-7870 GCA_038154605.1 Balneolaceae bacterium | reverse complement strand
AGTTCGAACGGTTTGACCCGCTTGCCACATTTCAGATTCACGTAGTTCGGTAAGTTCTGCTTCAAGTTTCTCACGATAATCAGATTGAGAATTCGAATCGATAGATCGTTGAGCTTCGTTTCCAGCAGCTACTTCAGCGTACAGTTCTTCAAAAACGGGTTTACTCGCGTCCCTAAATTTTTTCCACCAATCTAAGGCTCCTCTTTGAGCTGTAGTAGAGCAATTTGCGTACATCCAATCCATGCCGTTTTCTGCAACAAGTGGCATAAGTGATTGTGTAAGTTCTTCTACCGTTTCATTGAAAGCTTCGGAAGGTGAGTGGCCATTAGCTCTAAGTACTTCATATTGAGCTGCGAATATTCCTTGAATTGCACCCATTAGTGTGCCACGTTCTCCGGTAAGGTCAGAATAAACCTCACGCTTAAAATCAGTTTCGAACAAATAGCCAGAACCAACTCCAATTCCCAAAGAAACAACACGATCTAATGCATTTCCTGTGGCATCTTGGAAAATGGCAAAACTAGAATTTAGGCCACGCCCCTCTAGAAACATTCTTCGTAAAGAGGTACCGGATCCTTTGGGAGCAACTAAAATTACATCCACATCGGTGGGTGGTATAATCCCTGTTCTTTCGCTATAGGTAATGCCAAATCCATGAGAAAAATATAGTGCTTTACCAGGAGTAAGATGTTTCTTTACTGTTGGCCAGAGCGCAATTTGTCCAGCATCGGAAAGTAAAAATTGAAGTATGGTTCCTTTTTCGCATGCTTCTTCAAGCTCAAAAAGTGTTTCTCCTGGTACCCAGCCATCAGCGATGGCCTTGTCCCAAGTTTTTGATTCTTTACGTTGACCTACAATAACATTAAATCCATTGTCGCGAAGGTTTAATGCTTGGCCCGGCCCTTGTACTCCATAACCTAAAATTGCTATTGTTTCATTTTCGAGCATTTTAAGTGCTCGTTTAAGAGGAAACTCGGTTCTAGTTACAACTACCTCCTCGACTCCTCCAAAATTTAAAATTGCCATATTGATATGTCTATTGTATAATTGATTGTTAAAATAAAATTATTATCGGGTTTCGATCTTTTTTACTAAAGATCATTTATTGGGGTATTTCCGTTAAATCTATTAATTCTTGTCCTATACTATGTTCATTTCTCGCAACAGCTACTCTTCCAGAAAGAACAAATTCTTTAATACCGAATGGTTTTAATTCTTCGAAAAGAGCAAAAGCTTCACGTCTATATCCTGCTTTTTCGATAACAACAAATTCTTTTTCTATAGTTAAAAATCTTGCACTATGTTCTCTTACAATTCGTTCAACGTCTAATCCATTAGTAAGAGTTTCGGTATGTATTTTATATAAAGCTAATTCTTGTTGTACTACTTCTGGCTTTTTAAAATAGGCAGCTTTATGTACTTCAACTTGTTTTTCAATCTGTTTTACAACTTTAGCAACTAATTCTTCAGTTTCAGTTACAGCTATTGTGAAACGATATATCCCATCCATTTCACTTTCCGATGCAGTAAAACTTTCAATATTTATTTTTCGTTTTGTGAAGATGATTGTGATGCGTTGAAGCAACCCTACTTGATCCTCAGTATAAGCCATTATTGTGAATTCTTGCTTTTCCATATATCACTCCAATCTAATTTCAGCTACACCAGATCCACTAGGAACCATTGGAAATACATTGTTTTCTTTGCCAACCATAACTTCAAGAAAATACGCTCCGTCATGATCTATGAACGCTGCTATCGCATCTTCTAGCTCATCTCTATCGGTTACTTTATTAGTGGGAATAAAATACCCTTTAGCTATAGTTTGAAAATCTGGATTTATCATTTCAGTAGATGAATAGCGTTTATCAAAAAATAATTGTTGCCATTGGCGTACCATCCCCAGAAATTCGTTGTTTAATAAAAGTACTTTAACTTTCGCCTGAGTTTGGTAAATAGTAGCAAATTCTTGAATGGTCATTTGTAATCCACCATCACCAATTACAGCTACCACCGTTCTATCCGGAGCACCTAAAGCAGCACCCAAACCTGCAGGAAGTCCGAAACCCATAGTTCCGAGGCCGCCTGAGGTTATGTTGCTCTTCGATTGAGTGAATTTTGTATATCTACACGCTACCATTTGGTGTTGACCAACGTCTGTAACCAAAATAGCGTCTCCGTTGGTTTTTTCGTTGATGATTCGAATTACCTCGCCCATCGATAGTTTATCTGCCTTTGGATAAAGTTCATTTTGGATCACTTTTTCGTTTTCGATCTTATCGCATTCCCTAAATCGATTAAGCCATATTTTATGGGAGGCAGGATTCACTTTTTTAACAAGTTGAGAGAGAGATTCTTTACAATCACCTAACACAGCCACATCTGTTTTTACATTTTTATCGATTTCAGCAGGATCAATTTCTAAATGGATTACCTTAGCCTGTTTAGCATATTTTGAGAGGTTTCCGGTAACACGATCGTCAAAGCGCATGCCAATGGCGATTAATACATCACACTCATTGGTAAGTAAATTAGGGCCATAATTGCCATGCATGCCTAACATACCAACATTTAATGGATGATCCGTTTCAAGGGCAGAAAGTCCCATAATTGTCCATGCTGATGGAATGCCAGTTTTTTCGATAAATGTCTTAAACTCAGCCTCAGCATTTCCAAGTATTACTCCTTGGCCAAATACTATAAATGGGCGTTTAGCATTGTTGATAAGCTCTGCAGCTTTATCAATTGTGCTAATATCTAGTTTTGGAGTAGGAATATAGCTGCGAACGGAGGTACATTTTTCATAGCTAAAATCAAATTCTTGAAATTGCGCATCTTTGGTTATATCTACTAAAACTGGGCCTGGGCGTCCAGAACGGGCAATGTAAAAAGCCTTAGCTAGAGCACCGGGTATTTCTTCTGCGCGGGTAACTTGAAAATTCCATTTTGTAACTGGCATCGAAATTCCGATAACATCCGTTTCTTGAAATGCGTCTGATCCAAGTAAAGCCGAAGGAACCTGACCTGTTATACAAACGAGTGGTGTAGAATCGATTTGCGCATCCGCAAGACCTGTAATCAGATTAGTTGCACCAGGTCCAGAGGTAGCCAAACATACACCAACTTTTCCAGAGGCACGCGCATAACCTTGAGCGGCATGGGTTGCGCCTTGCTCATGTCGTGCTAGTACATGATGAATTTTATCTTGGTAATCGTATAGAGAATCATAAACAGGCATAATTGCGCCACCTGGATATCCAAAAATCAAATCTACACCTTCTTCCAAAAGAATATTCACAACGGCTTCAGCTCCAGTAATACGCTTGTTGGTATTAGTAGTTAATACTTCGGTTTTTGTTGGGGTATCGACTGTTTCCATGTGTCTGTACCTATTTTTTAAAACTCATCGGTTACACAGCCTTCAGAGGCAGAACTTACCATTTTAGCATACTTATAAAGGGTGCCAGAGGTAACTTTCAACGAAGGCTGTTTCCATTTTGATTTTCTTAATTTCAATTCTTGGGCAGTTATATCTACTTCAATTTCATTTAATTCTGCGTCTATCCTTATCATATCGCCATCTTCAACTAAAGCGATATTTCCACCAACTTGAGCTTCTGGAGTAACATGACCTACTACAAAACCATGCGAACCACCTGAAAATCTCCCGTCTGTAATTAAAGCAACATCCTTGCCAAGTCCAGCTCCCATAATTGCAGAGGTTGGTTTTAGCATTTCAGGCATACCAGGGCCACCTTTGGGACCTACATAGCGGATAATTATTACCTCACCTTTCTCAACTTTTCCGTTTTTTATACCTTCGTTAGCTTCTTCCTCAGAATTAAAAACTCGTGCTGGTCCAGAAAACCGAAGGCCTTCTTTACCAGTAATTTTTGCAACAGCACCTTCTTCAGCTAAATTGCCATATAAAATTTGGATATGTCCATTCTTTTTGATGGGATGTGTTACTGGCATTATTACATCTTGATCAACCTTAAACCCTTTCACATTTTCTAAATTTTCGGCTATTGTTTTACCCGTTACCGACATGCAATCCCCATGTAGCATATTGTTGTCTAACATAAACTTCATTACTGCAGGTATTCCACCAATTTTGTGGAGATCTTCCATCACATATTTACCACTGGGTTTTAAATCGCCAAGAAAAGGAGTTTGATCGGATATTTTTTGGAAATCTTCCAGTGTAAATTCGATCTCTGCTGTTTTTGCAATTGCAAGGAGATGAAGAACTGCGTTTGTAGAACCCCCAAGAACGGTAACTAAGCGAAATGCATTTTCGAGTGATTTTTTTGTAAGGATATCTCTAGGTTTTAAGTCTTCTTCCAGCAAACGATAAAGAGGTTCACCAACAGCCTCACATTCCAATACTTTTTCAGCTCCATTGGCAGGGTTTGAAGCATTATAAGGAAGGGTCATTCCCATGGCTTCAATCGCTGATGCCATAGTATTTGCGGTATACATACCACCACATGCCCCTGGACCTGGACAGGCATTCCCTACAATATCTTTAAATTCTTGATCATTAATTGAGCCAGATACTTTTTGACCCCAAGCCTCAAAAGCAGAAACTACGTCTAATTTTTTTCCATTATGGTAGCCCGGCGCAATAGTGCCTCCATAAACCATAATTGACGGACGATTAAGTCGCAGCATAGCCATGAGTGCGCCCGGCATATTTTTATCACAACCAACAATTGCAACCATAGCATCGTAGTTCATTCCAGCTACAACCGATTCCATTGAATCGGCAATCAAATCTCTAGAAGGTAGCGAGAAGCGCATTCCAGGAGTTCCCATCGAAATACCATCACTAATTCCGATGGTATTGAAAATCAGGCCTGTTTGATTTGCTTTATTAACTCCACGTTTTACATGAACGGCTAAATCATTTAAATGCATGTTACAAGGATTACCTTCGTATCCAGTGCTAGCTATTCCAACTAATGGTCGGCTCAAATCCTCATCATTTAATCCTAATGCATACAACATTGCTTGAGCAGCGGGTTGCGAACCACTTTGGGTTATTTGTTTGCTGTATTTATTTAATTCCTTCATTTAGTGTAAGTGCCAAAAAAAAGCCTTCCAATGTGGGAAGGCTTATCTTGTAATTTGAAATTCATCAACCGAAAGCATTCCCTTTATGGTATTTTATGCCAATATTAATAATGACTATGGGAATGACAATGTGAGACATGATTAAGTTTATTTATTTCATTCAAAAAAAAGGTCTTTACTATTGAATCGCAATACTTGTGCGATTTTTTTATTGATCATAATGGGATGTTCAAATCAAAAAAAATAAAAAATTATCGCTGAAAGCTTTGCTTAATGATGTTCTGAACAGGTTTTCCTTCAATTTTAGATTCAAGCCATCCTATGATATCCAAGTATCAATTAAATATCTTAGTCAAGTTAATGATAGTTGCTTACTAATATGGTATGAATGCCGATTTAGATGTAAAACGTATTAACCTAATGAATAAAGTATTACATGTTACAATTGCGTGCCTGAAAAAAAAGTTTTTCAATTTCAGTTTCTACTAGAGTGATACCAAAATTATCTTTAAGATGTTTTGAAATTTCGACAAAAGATTTTTTCTTATCTAATTTGATATCAAAAAGCTGCGATTCAGAATTAATAACTATAATTTTTCCATAATATTTTTCTAGATAATTAGTTATGTCAGCGATAGTTACTTTATAACCAACCCAAAAATAGATATCCTCCTGAATTTTTTTT
>JAYPYN010000043.1:0-2099 GCA_038154605.1 Balneolaceae bacterium | reverse complement strand
GAATTGGAATTTATTTTGAAATTATTTGTTTTAAATTCATTATTAATAATTGTTTCAAATGCTTGTATAGAATCTGTTTTAATACTGATATTACAGTTGTTATTCGAGGCTAATCTATGAAATATATTTTCAACATCTTTAAATGAAAATTCTTCTTTTGTTTTATTGAATTTAACCTTCATGATATATTTTGAAGGATCATCAAAGAAAAAGGAATTATTAGAGGTATGTAAGTATTTAAAAATGTAATTTAAATTTCCTTTAATTGTAAAAAAATCTTTTCCCATAGAATATCCGTTACTTTGTACATTTGTTTTAGAAATATCAATTGAGTAACTATCAGTAGAATAGGAATTTATTTGATTATTTTGTTCTTGAGCAATACTATAAATTCCAGAAATGCAAAATAGAAAGACAAAGTAAATTTTTTTCATGGTTAATATATTATTAATATTTGGTTCGATTCACCTTTTTCAATTGAAATTAGTTTATTTCTAAAATCTTTAGTTAGGTTCATATTTTCATTTAAGATTGCATTTGAATATTGATAATCTATAATTGAAAAAAATTTATTATTAGAATGAAACTTTGGTGGGGGAAAAATAGGTATTTGTAGAGAATCACTTACAATCTTATTAAAAGTTTTTGTAATGTTTGACTCCATATCATAAATTGAAAAATAGACTTGTTTATTTCGAAATGGGTAGCTGAAATACATTTTATTGTTACGATAAAATACATTAAATGTAAATGGTATTTTCGAGTTAGAATTTTTATAAAAATAATTCATTTTTTCTATTGCAGTACTGAAGGTTTTACCTTCTAAACTTAATTTATCTTTACCATAATCAATAAAATATCGCTTATTTATCTTTTCCTTGTCTATATGATATAGCGTATCAGAATTTAAATTAGAAAAATAGAATTCGTTATTAAATTTAGAGAAAACCTGATTTTTTGATACAGAAAAATGTCCTCGATTCTCAACTAAAAAAAAAGGTATTGCCTTATCAATAATTTCAAATTCACCGTTAGTGAGGATTAAATCAAAATGAAAATTTTCAGATTCGAAATTACTAAGTTGCTCATTTTTATAAAAAATATAATTTGTTGAATCTATTTGATCGAATTTATTCGCAGAAAACGGTAGTTGATGTGCATTAATTAATTTTTCGGTATTTAAATTAAAATTTAGAATTGATTTATTATTCCCATCTAAAATTGATAAAGTAGAATCATCTGATATAATAAAGTCATCAATGTTTTGGTACTCAGATGGACCAAAACCATATTGTTTAAATTCTTTTTTAAAACCCCCATTTTTATCAAATATTAAAATACGTGTTGGATCTCGTGTTTCAGATATAAAAATTTGATGTTTATCATTAAATTCAATTTTTTTTATATCTCCTATTAAACTATTCTGATTGGTTTCTAATTCAATTATTGATATGAGATCAAATTCCTGATTTAAATTTAATTCTTCGATAAATGTTAAATCGGGGGTTATAGGTATAAGATTTACATCAAAGTTTGATTTTTTGTCGTGTGTACATGAAGAAAGGATTACTAGAATAAGTAATCCTTTAATAATTTTTAACCTATTGTACATTTTTCTTTCTCTGGTTGTGTATTAGATTCTTCTTTTTCTTTTTCTTTAATGCATGTCGCTGAGTTCATATTGCAACAGGCATAAGATCCAGCACCACAACTAACACTATTAGAATAGGATACTTCATAACTAAAAAACCCCCAGCCCATTGATATTGATCCCGAGTCTTCACAAGAAGTTTATCCAGGTCCGCCATTATTGCATTGGGCTGTGGTTTGGTTTATTGGAAATATTAAAAGAGAAATAAAAAGGATTGTTGAGAAAATATATGTTTTCATAATATCTTACGCATAATTTAAGTTGACAAAACAATTACACAAAAAAAAACAAAAAAGCAAATTTGTTAATATTTATTTTTAGTGTATAACAATTGTTGGAATCAATCATAATGGGATGTTCAAATCAAAAAAAATAAAAAATTATCGCTGAAACCTTTGCTTAATGATGTTCTGAACAGGTTTTCCTTCAATTTTAGATTCAAGCCATC
>JAYPYN010000042.1:0-14701 GCA_038154605.1 Balneolaceae bacterium | reverse complement strand
TACCTTGAATACATTCCTTCGTTTAAGTTCTTCAATCAGCTGTGGTAGATTCATGCTTGTAATAGGTGATATACTAAAATATTACTCATATAGGAATTTTATTCGTACCCCTTATAAACTAAGTTAAATTTAATTAGTTGTAATAACCCTAATGTGTATTATTTTTCTTTTAAATTTAATTAATTCTTTAATTAAAATTGAATTATTAACATGATTTAATTGAGCAACTATATAAATTCCAAGTATAATTTTGGATTTAATGTATTCAAAGGCACAGTTCTATCATATCGTTAAGAAATAATGAGTGGTTTATTTCTTTAAAAATTTTTCTTTTTTTAAGATTTTTCTTTAATAGATTTCAAGATGAAAATTTTAGGAATAGATGTTGGAGGCTCAGGTATAAAAGGAGCTATTGTGGATACCTCAAAAGGTGTACTTTTAACTGAACGATTTCGTATCCCGACCCCGCAACCGGCAACCCCAAATGCAGTTATCGACACCATTATAGAAGTGATCCATCATTTCGGATGGCAAGGACAAGTTGGGATTGGTTTTCCAGCAGCAGTAGTAAATGAAGTGGTGCGAACAGCATCTAATATCGATCAATCGTGGATTGGTGTAAATGCTGCCGAAAAAATTGAAAAAGCAAGTGGGTGCCCCACAAATTTAGTAAACGACGTAGATGCTGCTGGTTATGCTGAGATGAAATTTGGTGCAGGTAAAAACGAAGAAGGAATCGTTTTAATAGCCGCCTTTGGTACTGGTATTGGAACAGCCATTTTTCATAACAAAAAGTTACTACCTAATACTGAGTTGGGCCATATTTATTTAGATAATACCATTAAAGGAGAAGACTTTGCGGCACACTCCGTTCGAGAAAAGAACGACTTGAATTTTGAAACTTGGGGAAAGCGCGTACACACATACTTATCTCATCTTGAAAAACTATTCTATCCCAACTTAATTATTGTTGGTGGTGGCGTAAGTAAAAAGTTCGATCAATTTAAATCATTTATAAATCTTGAAACCCCCATTGTACCAGCAAAAAATCGCAATCATGCTGGAATAATTGGTGCTGCTTTAGCTGCTAAGAACAAATATCAGCCGAACAATTAGTAATGAAAAATATTCTACTTTTTATTACCCCCACTCTCATTTGGGGTAGTACATGGTATGTAATTAAGTTTCAGGTTGGCGATGTGGATCCTATGTTTTCTGTTTCCTATCGTTTTCTTTTGGCAGGCATCATTATGTTGATAGTAGCTCGAATTATAAATCTGCCTTTATCCTTTACTAAAAAAGAACACTCATACATTTTACTTCAAGCAATCTTAATTTTTGGAGTTAATTATTGGTTGTTTTACATCTCTGAACTTTATTTAACTAGTGGTTTAGTGGGGTTAATTTTTTCACTACTAGTAGTGTTTAATATTTTTAACGCTCGCATCTTCCTAAAAAATAAGCTAGAAGTTAAGGTCATTCTTGGTGGTATTTTAGGTTTATTAGGTACTGCTCTGGTTTTTTGGGATGATTTAAAAGACTTTTCTTTGGAAGATGGCAAAATATTCGGCATTGCCCTCGCTATTGGTGGTACCTTGATCGCATCCTTAGGGAACATAACCTCAGCGAGAAATACCAAAGCTGGAATTCCAGTTATTTCTTGTAATGCCTATGGAATGACTTATGGCGGACTAACTATGATGCTTATTGCTCTTATTTCGGGAAAAGATCTTTCTTTTGCAGTTACTACCGAATATATAGCTTCTCTGGCATATCTCACCATATTTGGGTCTATAATTGCATTTGGAGCATACTTAACTTTGATTGGAAATATCGGGGCGGGAAAAGCAGCTTATGTTAGTTTAATTACTCCAGTAATTGCTCTATTATTATCAACTTTTCTAGAAGATTATGAATGGACTGCTATTAACATTTCGGGAGTACTTTTTATTTTGATTGGTAATGCTATCGCTTTGTTTAAAACTAGAGGAGAGGGAGGCAAAATTTAAAGTTTAGGGAACAAACGATTACACAATTATATATTATTGATACCGATTAGAGTTTGGTATAATATTTTTTAGAATTCGTTACTCATACCACAATTAATTGTCTACACATTTGAAAAAAATTAGTATGAAAATAATGAAAAAAGCAATTTATGTATTTATGTTCGTTTTTTTAGCCCCTTCATTTTCATTGGCACAAACTTTTGAAAATGCAGTCATACAATTCGAATCTGGGGAATATTCTTCTGCTAGGGATTCTTTTCTTTCATTGGCAGTATCAGAAAAAAATAATTCAGAACTCTATTACTATATGGGCAGAATTGCCTTCGAAAATAACGAGTTTAAAGATGCTATCAAGCAATTTGAAAAAGCTATAGAATTAAATCCAGATAAATCAGATTATTTTATGTGGCTAGGGCATTCATTAGGAAGACAAGCAATCAGTGCTTCTATTTTCAAACAAGCAGGGTACGCTCGTAAATGCCGTAAAAACTATGAAAAAGCTATTAAACTAAACCCATCAAATATTGAGGCCCGAGAAAACCTTTTACAATATTATTTACAAGCTCCAAGAATTATAGGTGGAGGGCGAGATAAAGCAGAGGTTCAAGCAAATGAAATAAAAGAAATTGATGAAATCTCCGGCATTTCAGCTTGGGGGAAAATTTATTCTTATTACAAAGAAACTGAAAAAGCCATAAGTCATTATATCACAGCTATTCAAAAACATCCTGAAGAAATGATTCCTTACTTCGGGCTTTTTAATTTATATTTCAATATAGGTGACTATTCTAAAGCAGCCGATATTGCATCCCAACAATTAGAAATTAATGATACTACTGCTGTAATACATTATAACCTTGGAAATGCACAACAACGATCTGGAAGATATGAGCAAGCTTTAGAAAGTTATATAAAAACACTTGAATTAGATGAAAACTATAAAGTGGTACACTATCAGATCGGGAGGTTAGCTGCGATTTCTGGGGAATATTTAGATCTTGGAAAAAAAAATCTGACCAGTTTTATTTCATTAGGTAATAAGGTTGGTGATTCCTGGCTAGCATGGGCTTATTTTCGTCTGGGAACTATTGAAGAACACTTAAATTCTAAGGTAAATGCTATATCTTCGTATGTACAAGCACTAAAATTTAATAAAGATTTTGATGAAGCTAAAAAGGCGCTAAACGCTTTGAAATAACTCAGCTACTAGCATCCCTGCTAACTTAGCAGTGCGGTTATCTTGGTCGTAATTGGGATTCAATTCACAAATATCCATACTTAAGAGTTTACCCGAGTTTTTAACCATGGCAATAACATCTAATGCATGTTGAAGCTGAATGCCATGCCAAGCAGGGGCGCTTACGCCTGGAGCAATGAAGGCATTAAATACATCTAAACAAATGGTTATATAGATATGTGTTCGATGCTTTATAAATCCCTGCAACTTTTTTATAGAAGAAACATCCCCTCGAATAATCTCTTGATTGGTATTGTATTGAACACCCCATTCTTTGGCGGTATAAAAAAGAGAGGAAGTGTTATTGTGTTCATTTAGACCATGAACAAAGTAATTAAGGTCAAGATTATTTGATTTTGCATGTTCAAGCGCTTGAAGGAATGGCGAACCCGAATGTGCTCCATGTTTATAAGGCCGAAGATCAAAGTGAGCATCAATATTTATAATTCCTAGTTTTGAATTTGGTTTATGATGCTGTAAAAAAGACGCAATTCCTAAATAATGCCCAAAAGCAGTTTCATGGCCTCCACCGATTATGATGGGCTTTTTATTCCGAGCTAACAATGAAGTAACCGCAGTCCCCAAATGTATGTGCGCTTCTTCTAAGGCTTGTTCTTTAGGGTAGATGGTACCCACATCTAAAAAACTAGATGTTTCGGATCTCCAACTTAAATTCCCTACTACCGATCTGAAATAATTGGGTGCAGCAGCGGCTCCAACTCTACCCTTATTTCTAGCAACACCAACATCACACCCAAAACCTAAAAGTGCAAAAGCATTACTATTATCTAATTGTGCTAAATCTACACATTTTACCACTTGATGCCATCTAAAACTACTTCTATGCTCATTGGAATCGATTCTTCCAGTCCATAAATCGGAATCTGTGGTATGGTATATGGCATTATTCATGATTGATGAATGTATTTTCAATTACACTAGCAATTGGCTTTAGCTGACCTTGACGATAACAAATATCTCGAAAATCGTTGGTTTCGAATATATTGAACTGAGCTTTTTTCCCAATCTCAATGGTGCCTCCATCAAAACCTAGGGCAGCCGCCGCTCGAGTGGTAATTGCAGCTAACGTTTCTGCTACAGTTAGTTTTTCTGATGCTCCTAAAATAGCCGCTTGGGTTACTAAATCCCCCATGGGGGCAGAACCCGGATTCCAATCACTAGCAATGGCCAGACTTGCACCGGCATCTAATAGAGCACGTGCTGGACTAAATTGCATTCCAAGCCCTAGAGAGGCTCCAGGTAACGCTACCGCTACGGTGGATGAGTTTGCAAATGCTGCGATCCCATTTTCGTTTGTATATTCTAAATGATCTGCAGAAACGCACCCCAGTTCATTGGCTAAAATACCCCCACCAGAATGAAATTGATCGACATGCATAGTGATATGAAAACCTAATTTCTTTAACTCGGTAACATACCATTTTGCTTCATCCATCGTGAATGCCCCTTCTTCCACAAAAATATCAGCTCGGTGTGCAAGTTCTTCTTTTTGAATGATTGGGATTACCCGTTCTAACAGCATGCTTAGATATTGGGCATTGTTACCATCAAAATCTTTTGGTTTGATATGTGCTCCAAGAAAAGTTGGAATCAATAGTGCTGCTGTCTCTTGATTAGCGGCTTTGATCGCCCGTAGCATTTTAAGCTCATCATCAACCGTTAATCCATATCCAGATTTCACTTCAATTATGGAGATTCCTCGCCTAAGATGTTCATTAGCCCGGTCTATAATTCCAGCAATTAATTCTTCTTCATTGGCTTTTCGAGTTGCATTTACGGTGGTCATTATTCCACCTCCAGCAGCTGCTATTTCTAAATATGATTTTCCCGCAACTCGAGCGGCATAATCATCTACTCTAGTACCTGCCCAGCACATATGAGTATGGCAATCAATAAAAGAAGGAAGTACAACTCTAGGTTTATCATTGGACGGTGGTCGGTGAGCATTTTCATACATCTTTGATAGCAAAGAAAAATCCCCAATATCTTTGATGATACCATTTTCTACTACTATGCCAGCATTTCTTATACGCTCGATTTTTTCATCAGCAATAGCTCCATGAGTATGTAAACCTTGAAGAGGAATAAGCTCATAAAAAGGGCCATATAGAACCATGTGTTCCATCAAATTAAAATATGGTGATCGTTTCCAACTTGCGATGCTAACTCGTAGCCCGCATCATGATGGCGATAGATACCCATTGCTGGGTCGTTATGAAGTACCCGTTGTAGGCAGCGCTCCGCTCGATCGGTTCCATCGGCTAGAACTACCATTCCTGCATGTTGGCTGAATCCCATTCCAACTCCACCTCCATGATGAAAACTAACCCATGTTGCTCCACCACTAGCATTAGATAGTAGATTTAACAACGGCCAATCGCTTACGGCGTCGGTTCCATCTAACATACCTTCCGTTTCTCTATTTGGTGATGCTACAGATCCACAATCAAGATGGTCACGGCCTATTGCTATCGGAGCACTTACTTTACCCGTACGTACTAAATCATTAAATATTTTTCCCGCTTTTTCTCTTTCCCCTAAGCCCAACCAGCATATTCTACATGGTAATCCTTGAAAAGCAACTTTCTTCTGTGCCTGTTGTAACCAGTTTATTAATGCCTTGTTTTCTGGAAAAGCATCCATCAAAGCTTGATCGGTTGTATGAATATCTTTTGGATCGCCAGAAAGAGCTGCCCATCTAAACGGACCTTTCCCCTCGCAAAATAAAGGGCGAATATATGCGGGTACAAAGCCAGGGAAATCAAACGCATTTTCTACTCCACCTTGTTTTGCATAAGCTCTTAGATTATTTCCATAATCAAAGGTTATGGCTCCACGATCTTTTAAAGTAAGCATGTGTTGTACATGCGTTGCCATACTTTTAATGGTGCGGTGTTCGTATTCTTTAGGATTATTTTTTCGGAGCGTAAGTGCTTCACCAAAACTCATACCAGCAGGTACATATCCATTTAAGGGATCATGTGCAGATGTTTGATCCGTTAAAACATCCGGAGTGATATTATCATCAATTAATCGTTTTAATACTTCCCCAATATCGCCTACTAATCCTACAGATATATTTTCTTTGTTTGCTTTAGCTTTTAATACCCACTCGATTGCTTCCTCGTACGAATGGGTCATTTTATCAATGTATCTTGTTTTAATTCTTTTTTCGATGCGGGTAGGATCAACATCCACACCCAAAAAAGTAGCGCCTGCCATAGTTGCCGCTAAGGGTTGAGCTCCACCCATGCCGCCAAGTCCACCAGTAACCAATAATTTACCTCTCAGGTCGCTCTTAAAATGTTTCTGTCCACAAGCTACAAAGGTTTCATAGGTTCCTTGTAAGATGCCTTGAGTACCAATATAAATCCATGATCCGGCAGTCATCTGGCCATACATCATCAACCCACGTTCCTTTAAATCATTGAAATGATCCCAAGTTGCCCATTCTGGAACAAGGTTTGAATTTGCGATTAACACTCTTGGAGCTTCGGGATGTGTTCTAACAACTCCAACTGGTTTTCCAGATTGTACCAGTAAACTATGGTTTTCATCTAGAGTTAATAGAACTTTGATGATTTTTTCTAAAGCAGCGCGATTTCTTACCGCCTGACCATTTCCACCATATACAATAAATTCATCTGGATTTTCAGCTACTTCCGCATCTAAATTATTTAATAGCATTCTTAGAACCGCCTCGGTTTGCCAATTTTTTGTATTTAGCTTGGACCCTTGAGGAGCTTTATATTTTGGATGTGATGCGTAGGTGTTAAGAAAGTCGGAATAGTTCATTATACCTTCCATTAAGTTCAATGTTTTCGTTTTTGGCAACTTCATCAGCAATTAGGTTCAACTCATTACTTTTAATGATAGCATGTGCTTTAGCAATATCTTTTGCAAAAATTCGGTCTTTATCAGCGTGATCAATAATGGCGCGTACACGTTTATGGCAAGCCTCCAGAATAGCCCCCGATTTCAGAGGGCGCCGGAAATCAAATGCTTGAGCAGCCGTTACTAGTTCAATGGCTAAAATTTGCTCTAGGTTAGTTAGTACTTGATTCAATTTTCTTGAAGATATGGAGCCCATACTTACATGGTCTTCCTGCCCCAATGAGGTTGGAATACTGTCTGCTGATGATGGGAAACATAGCGACTTATTTTCGCTAACTAATGCTGCTGAGGTATATTGAGGAATCATGAAGCCAGAATTAAGACCTATGTCATTCATCAATAGTTTTGGTAATCCTTCATGACCGCCTTCTAGCAATAAATAAATTCTACGATCAGAAATGTTTCCAATTTCATGAGCGGCTACAGTGAGATAATCTGCAGCCATTGCTAGTGGTTGTCCATGAAAATTTCCACCGCTTATTGCCTCATTCTCTGAAAAAATAATTGGATTATCCGTTACCGAGTTTATTTCAATATCTACCAATTCTTTCATATGCAGCCATGCATTTCGTGAACTTCCATGAACTTGAGGGATACATCGAATAGAATACGGATCTTGTACGCGACCACAATCAATGTGCGATTGTATCATTTCTGAATGTTCCAGTAATGCCCGCATGCGATGAGCAACGTGTTTGCATCCAATAAAAGGTCGTATCTGATGCACTTTTTTTGAAAATGGACTAGCACTTCCAAGTACTCCCTCTAAACTCATTGCGCCAATAATATCTGCAATATCTAATAGTTGTTGCATGCGATAAACACCAATGGCAGCATGGGCAGCAATAAATTGGGTACCATTTATAAGTGCAAGCCCTTCCTTAGCTTTTAAGCTAAGCGGTTGTTGCCCAGTTTTTTGGTACATCTCTCCTGATTCCATTCTCTTACCACGATAGAACACTTCTCCCAACCCAATTAAAGGCAGAAAAAGATGTGCAAGAGGAGCTAAATCTCCAGAGGCACCAACCGAGCCTTGTTCCGGCACCACAGGAATTATATTGTTATTAATAAAAAATTGAATACGTTCTAAAGTGGCATGCTGTATTCCAGAAAAACCCATGCTTAAGGCATGTAATTTCAATACTAGCATGGCCTTAGAAATTTTTAAATCTATAGGATTGCCAACTCCAACACTATGGCTACGCAAGATGTTATCTTGTAATTGGGAGGTATCTTCTTTGGAAATGATGGTACTACAAAGTGGGCCAAAACCTGTATTAATCCCATAAATTACAGTTTCATTCTCAATTATTTTTTCTACGTAGCCGGCGCTTTTCGCAACTTGTTTAATGGCTTCATCGGAAAGTACTACCTGCATATTGTCATCACAGATGGATGTAAGATTCTTTATAGAAAGTGTTTGTATGCCTGCTTGAAACTTTTGCATTTTTTTTGAAATGTACATGAAGGAATAAATACTTTGTAATTCTTAATTGTTATATATTAATAATTATGAGTAATGAATTAGAGCTCCGACATCTCAGATACTTTCAAATAGTTGCTAAAGAATTGCATTTTAGTAAAGCTGCAAGCAAATTGTTTATCACACAACCAGCACTAAGTAGACAAATTAAACAATTAGAAGACATTCTTGAGGTGGATCTTTTTAAGCGCACCAAAAGAAACGTTGAGCTTACGAAAGCAGGGGCATATTTATTAGAAGAAGCACAATATTTTTTTAATCACCTCGAGTTTCTTAAAAAAAATATTCGCCATATTGGATCGGGGGATGCTGGAGAATTACGAATAGGTTTTGTTGGTTCTGCGATGAATTCCATCATACCCGATTTAATTTCTACAATACAGCAAAAATTTCCTGGAATACATACCGAGTTAACAGAACTTCCCAATCAAGAACAAATTGATCGTATCAGAAAAGATGAATTGGATATTGGTTTTATACGTTCAATGAGACTACCAGAAGGACTCCAAAAAAAACATGTTTTTGAAGAGACATTTAGTATTGTTCTTCCTAATAATCATCCTATAAATAAACAGAACTTTGAATCGGTTAAGCAACTCCGTGAGGAGTCGTTCATACTTTTTTCTAGCCAATACAGTCATGGTTATTTTGAAAAGATCATGAGTATTTTTGAGGATCAAGGTTTTACCCCGAAAGTAGCGCATGAGTCGGTACATGCGAATACAATTTTTAGGTTAGTAGAGCAAAACTTAGGAATAGGTATTGTACCAACCTCCCTTACAAAGGGGTTTTCTTTAAATTTTAGATGTGTTGAATTAACGGATATTCCACAACGCACGGTACTCTCTGCAATATGGAAAAGAGAACACCGCAATAAGCTATTAATGTATTTTTTAGAGCTATTTTAGAGCATTATTTGTGTGATTTCTTTTCACAACAAGCTATATAAAGTGCTGCTCCAATAATAGCCGCATCATTTTTAAATTCGGCTAGTTTAAATCTTGTATTCAGTTTAATGTAAGGAAGCGTTTTATCCGCTTTAGAACTTATCTGCCCCCCAATTATAAATAGTTCGGGGTGAAATAATTTTTCAAAATGCTCTAACACAAACTGTAGTCTTTTACCCCATGTTTTTCGTTGAATTCCTTCTTCTTTACGCACTTTGTTAGAGGCTCTTTCCTCTACAGTAATTCCTTTGATTTCAATATTACCCAAAGCTGTATTAGGAATAAGGGTTCCATCAACAAAAATGGATGATCCGATATATTCTCCTATGGTTAACATTACAGAAGTGCCTGAAATGCCTTTTCCAACGCCCCAGGTTAGTTCTGCAAGACCTGCTGCATCCGAAGAGTTTAAAACACGGACATTACAGCCTGTAATTTCGGAGAACAAATGATCGGCATCAGCACCCACCCAAGCTTCATCTAAAATGGATGTAGATAATATTCGACCTTTTCGGACTGCAGCAGGAACAGCAACTCCTACTGGACCTTCCCAGTTAAATTTCTTAACAATTTTATGCATTTTAGAAATAAGCTTGTGCGGGCGTGTATCGCTTGCAGCTTCAACCGATTTTGTTTCAGAACGGATTATACCATTCGTAGAATCGACGATAGCTCCTTTAACGCTTTCGTTATCAACTAAAATACCTAGGATATCCACTAATTTATGCTTAACAATTTCTTAATATGGAATACAATAATAAGAAATGAAATCCTAAATCCAATAGTAAATTTTTGTGCCGAAATTAACTTTCCACTAATACCCAGCCTTGCTCATCAACAAGGCGTTTTGCTACTTTCCATTTTATGGATTTGGTCTCGCCCGTATTCATGTTTTGTATGGTAACAACATCATTTCTACCTGGTTCAACAGCTACTGCTACCGGTTTTCTTTTAACATTTCCCATAGGTGGTTTCTGGCCACCTTGTATGGGTTGTCCAGATGTAGTTTGAAGACCCATTCCCGTAGAATCTGCTTGTGAAGCTTTCATTCTTGAGGTATCGTAGCGTGATTTTTGCTGCTGCGCTTGTTGTAATTGACCTTCATTTGCTTGAGCTTCTGGGAAAGATTTCCAAATTAAAGAAATTGCTTCTTGATTAATCATATCCAACAATTGTTTGAACATATCGAAGGCTTCTTTTTTATATTCTAGCAATGGATTCTTTTGTGCAAAAGATCGAAGACCAATTCCTTCTTTTACGGAATCTAGCTCTCGTAAATGCTGCATCCATTTATCATCAATAACAGACAAAACTGCACTACGTTCTAGCGCACGTGCTACTTCTCGACCTTCATTTTCAAGTGCGGCATCTACATCCACAATTACACGCATTCTACGAATACCATCTGTAAATACAACTTGTACTCGCTCTGGCCGTCGCTCTGGATCCGCTTCCGAAATTCTTTTCATTACTTCATAAAGCGGTTTTGCCATTATTTCTTCTTTGCGGGCATATACCTCTAATGCTCTATCTACAATTAATTCTGTAAGACTGTCTTCACCTAGGGATCTCCATTTTTCGAGATCGAACTCAACATCTACTGCCAACTGCCTAAGAATCTCTTTATGCAATCCCTCATAATCGCCAGCCATCACAAAATCATCCACCATAGATTCAACCAATTCTTCAAGCATTCCCAAAATATCAGTTCGAAGCTGGTCACCTAACAACGCATGCTTTCTTCGAGCATAAATTACATTTCGTTGATTGTTGAGTACATCGTCGTATTCGAGCTGGCGCTTACGAATACTAAAGTTATTTTGCTCTACTTTTGATTGTGCACGTTCTAAGGATTTGGTGATCCAAGGATGGGTAATCACTTCCCCTTCTTCGAAACTAAGTTTGTCCATTACGCCTGCAACTCGATCACTCATAAATAGCGACATCAATTTATCTTCGAGTGAGACGTAGAATTGTGATTCACCTAAATCACCTTGCCTGCCAGAACGACCTCGTAACTGTAAATCGATTCGGCGAGATTCGTGACGCTCTGTCCCCAATATTGCCAAACCACCTCGTTCAAGTACACCAGGGGCTAATTTAATATCCGTACCCCGACCCGCCATATTCGTAGCAACTGTTACGGCACCCGGCTGTCCTGCTTGTTTCACTATTTCACTTTCGCTAGCGTGTTGCTTGGCATTCAACACATTGTGTTTAATACCAGCACGTTTTAACATACGGCTCATAGTTTCGGATACGTCCACACTGGTTGTTCCAACAAGAACGGGTTGACCTTTTTTGTTGTACTCCTGGATTTTTTTGATCGCTGCGTTGAATTTCTCACGCTTTGTTTTAAATACCAGATCTTCTTGATCATCACGCTGAATGGGCCGGTTTGTTGGAATTACCACCACATCTAGCTCGTAAATTTCGTTGAATTCTCCTTCTTCGGTTTCTGCGGTTCCCGTCATTCCAGATAGCTTATTGTACATCCGGAAATAGTTTTGCAGGGTGATGGTTGCATATGTTTGAGTGGAAGCCTCAACCTTTACGTTCTCTTTTGCTTCAATAGCTTGATGTAAACCATCGGAATAGCGCCGCCCAGATAGTACACGACCTGTATGTTCATCTACAATTTGTACTTTGCCGTTTTGTACGATGTATTCTTCTTCTTTAGCAAAATTTGTATAAGCTTTAAGTAATTGATTAACGGTATGGATTCTATCTCCACGTTCTGCAAATAAGCGATGTAGATCATTAAAACGTTTATCGCGTTCTTGTTGTATTTCAAGTTGCGCTTCCGCTAATTTCTGCTCTTTGTAATTTTCACTAAAATCGCTGTTTTGTTCTATTTCAAGCTTTTTTTCTTTTTCAAGATCTTCGATTTGTTGCTCAATCACAGCAGTTTCAGATCCTAAATCGGGGATCACAAAAAATTCCGAATCCTCTCCCTTCTTAGTTACAAACTCCCTTCCTTTTTCTGTCATCTCAATGGAGTTCATTTTTTGATCTACGGCGTAAAATAAATATTCATCAACCACTGGCATGTTCTTAGCATTATCCGCCAAGTAAAAAGATTCTGTGCGTTGAATCATCTTTTGAATGGATGGTTCTTGAAGCATTTTTCGGAATCGGGTATTCTTTGGGAATCCACGTTGCACTCTAAAAAGAGCTAAGCCCGCTTCTTCTTCATTATCATCCTCTAAATGCTTTTGCGCATCAGCTACTAATTGCGTAACTAATTTCTTTTGGGCATTCACCAAGGCCTCTATTCGAGGCTGCATGTCAATATATTTGTCCGATTTATTATCATTCGGAACGGGGCCTGAAATAATGAGAGGTGTTCGTGCTTCATCGATTAGAATAGAATCCACCTCATCAATTATAGTATAATTGTGTTCTCTTTGTACCAATTGATCTTTGTTGATCACCATGTTATCCCGAAGATAATCGAAGCCAAATTCGTTATTAGTACCATAGGTAATATCTTTTCTGTAAGCCTGTCGACGCGCCTCTGTATTAGGTTCGAAATTATCGATACAAGCCACTTCTAATCCATGGAAGTTAAAAATAGGTTCGTTCCATTCAGCATCCCGTTTTGCAAGGTAGTTATTTACCGTAATTACGTGTACACCCTTTCCAGTTAGTGCATTTAAATAGGCTGGGAATATGGCAACTAGGGTTTTACCTTCACCTGTACGCATCTCTCCAATTTTACCTTGATGTAAAACAATCGCGCCCACTAATTGCACATCATAAGGAATCATATTCCAAGTAATTTCATCGCCAGCAACCTTCCAACTCTTACCGACAAATCGTCGGCAGGTATCTTTTAATACCGCATACGCTTCGGGCAATATGTCATTGAGTACATCTTCAATAATGTCTAGTTCTTCTTGTTCTAGCTTATCAAGCTCTTCACCTAGTTTTCTGCTTTCTGTGGGATTTAACTCCTCGATGTTCTCTAGACGCGTTTTAATATCAGCAATTGCAGTTCTTACATCGGCAGTAGCATCTTGTATTTTTTTCTTAAACTCAACTGTTTTTGCCTTAAGCTCTGTATCGCTCAATTTCTCTATTTCAGGCCCATATGCTTTAATTTTATCAACAATGGGTTGTATACCTTTAATATCTTTATCACTTTTTGAGCCGAACACTTTGGTAATCAGCTTGCCTACTTTATCTAGCATAATCTCGCTTAGAGTGGAACATTAATTTAAATTGATAAAAGTTAACCTTAAAAGAATGGTTGATCAACTTTTCTAGGCTTTTTTTGACAAATATTGCGCCACATTATTTTTTATGACAGAATGATTCAATACAAAGAGATTAGGGCTCCTCAATTGGATGTTGAATACTCTGGGCGAAACAATTTTTTAAAACTTCTAACTCCCTCTATGCTATATTTAAGACGATTCGATTTTTTTAAATTGTTGTTCATAGTAAATAAACTGTGATGAATCTGACTTTAAGTCTTCATAAAGATTCAGTAAAACAAATTTTTCTTGAGTTTTATTTTTCCGGTTTTCATTCCAATTGTTAATACCTAAAGCTATTAAGATTCCTATCACAACAAGGACAATTTCCCCACCAGCATATTTCAAATACTTTCCAGTTTTTCCTTCCGAAAGTAGACTTCGTCTAATTTTTCTAAAGACTTTTATCATTTAATTTTAGTTTGGAAAATTTATAAAGCAAGTGTTACAAGTCTTAGTTTACTGTTTACTCGCCGCTTAGTTTAGGTATTTTAGACTAATTTTGTGTAGACAACTCTTACGTTTGAAATTGAGCATCACACATTATTGATTAGGGTGATAATTTTGTTAATGTCATCAATGGCCATTTGATATAGTGCCCATTGCTTTTTATTCTGATAACGCCTGCCCCAACAAAGAACTTCCAATTCTTTATCTGCGAACATTTCATAAAATACTTTATCGTCTAATGGTCGTGGATCATTTGCATAGACTTCTTGGATTATCATTGAAGGATTAGACTTGTTGAAGAAATTAGAATATCGTCTAAATACTAAAGGTTCAATACGATTTGAAATAAAAGTATTACTGATATTCTCTCTATCCTTTATTTGTAAAACAGTGGAATAGTA
>JAYPYN010000041.1:13697-15259 GCA_038154605.1 Balneolaceae bacterium | reverse complement strand
AATTTAGGAAAACCTGTAATTGCTGCAATTAACGGATTTGCACTTGGGGGTGGTTGCGAGCTTGCTATGGCTTGTCATATGCGAGTGGCTTCTGGCACAGCAAAATTAGGATTACCAGAGGTTTCGTTAGGTTTGATACCTGGATATGGAGGGACCCAACGCTTAACACAATTAGTTGGTCGTGCAAATGCGATGGAAATGATATTAACTGGTAAATTTATAGGTGCAGAAGAAGCCAAATCAATGGGTTTGATAAACAGAATTGGTGAATCTGCTCAAGATGAAGCCATTTTATTGGCAAAATCTATTTTAAAACAAGCACCTCTTGCTTTAAAAAATGCTATATTTGCCGTGCAGAGTTCCATTCCAAATGATGGATACAGAACGGAAGCAAAACTTTTTGGTGAGCTCTTCGCTACCCAAGATTTTAAAGAAGGTGTTACAGCCTTCTTCGAGAAGCGCAAGCCAATGTTCTCGGGAAAATAGTAATTAAATTTTTATAGATGAGCGACGAGCCTCCATCGAGGATTTTAAATAAATATAGAAATCAGGGGAGTCATTAATATGGAATGGCTTCTAATATTTTTAACTGTATTACTAAGTGGGTTTTTTTCAGGGTCGGAAATTGCATTTGTTTCTGCTAACAAACTAAAATTAGAGGTTATTTCTCGTAAAAATAATATTCTTGCTAGAGCAATTAATTTTTTTAAAAATAACCCAGATACCTTTCTTACCACCACATTAGTGGGTAACAATATTATCAATGTATTATATGCTACATTGATGGCTATATTTTTAGTCTCGCCAATTAGATATTATTCCGAATTATGGCTAAATCATGTCCCATCGGATATAGAAATATTAATTGTTCAAACAATTGTTGCATCAATAATCATTATGATTTTTGGTGAAATTATCCCAAAAGCAATTTTTAGATCTCAAGCAGATTTTATTATGAATGTTATTGCTGTGCCACTGAGGGTTTTTAATTTTATACTAAAGCCATTAATAGGAATAGCAAATATTTCTTCTAATCTACTTATAAAATGGATTACTCCGGGCGCTGAGAAAACAGAATCATTCTATGGTCGACAAGATGTAGAGTTGAATTTTAAGGAATTAAAAGAAAGTGGTGGAAGTGTTGATTTAGATGAAGACGATACGGAAATCCTACACAATGTACTCGAGCTTTCTAATTTACGAGTTAAAGACTCCATGGTCCCAAGAATCGAAATTCAGGCTGTTGATAAAAATACTTCGGTTGATGAAGCCCTCGATCTATTAATTAAATCTGGACATTCCAAACTTCCTGTATTTAGAGAATCTATTGATGATGTTATTGGAGTAGTTTATGCTTCAGATTTCTTTGATCAACCCAGCACTCTAAACGAGATAATTCGACCTGTAAAGCTTATTCCTTCATCAAAAAAATCAAAAGATCTACTTACAGAATTCCGTAAATCTAATCTATCTGTAGCAATTGTATTGGATGAATACGGAGGTACATCAGGTATGGTAACTATCGAAGATTTACTTGAAGAAGTGGTTGGCGATATACAAGA
>JAYPYN010000041.1:4732-13687 GCA_038154605.1 Balneolaceae bacterium | reverse complement strand
TGATAAAGATGATGATATCATGAAAAAACTCTCCTCTAATACCTATTTAATTAGTGGTAGTGTAGAAATTGAAGAATTAGAACAAGAGTTTCCCGAGATTAAACTTCCATTGGAACCTTCTAAGTATGATACCGTAGCAGGTTACATTATAAATTATCTAGGACGAATTCCTTCAATCAACGAAAAACTACTAATTGATAACAAAAAATTTATTATCAGTAAGGCAACTCAAAGTCGGATTGAGACTGTTAAAATTGAACTTGTAGAGTAAGTCCCCCAAACCAATAGATTAAAATAGATTCAATGTTTGAAAATTATCCTAACTGGTCGCAAGAATTTGCAAGAAAGTATTTAAGCCGAACTATCAACACTTTCTTGCTGCATGGAAACGTGCACGATTTAGTTCCTTTACAGGATGAAAATAGAACTGATTTTTATCGGCTCAAATCATTTTTATCGGATGAATTTTTTGGAGCACGTGATTATGTAATTTTTTATGATCGATCCTCGGGGATATATTTTCGGGATAAAGAATCACAAGCTGATTTTAACCAAGCGATTGCTGGAAGAGATAGTTTACTAGGCACAGATTATGCCAACAAAATGCCGAAAGATCCGGTGCGGGTTTTCTCCTTATTAGAACAATATTTTCGATTACGATTGGATCAAAAAAAAAGTGTAGCTTTAATTATAGATTATGCTGAAACAATCATTCCGATGAGCGACGCCGGATCAACTGGAAATGAAGATCGAACAGCACTTGTATATCTGAGTAGATGGGCACATGATCCCATGTTTTTAGCATCAGATTTTACCAATGTTCTAATTACCGAAAATTTAGCAGATCTAAATAAAACACTAATTCAAAATCCTTATACAACAGAAATAAAAATAAGCATCCCTGGCGAAGAAAATAGGCTGAGTTTCATCAATTTTGAGACTAAAAATGATGATTATGAAGCCATTTCTAGTGTAAAACCCGAGATTATTGCTCAACAAACAGCCGGTTTAAACTATGTTAACATCCGATCGGTGCTTTCGAATGCTAGAGAAAATGGAGAAAAAATTACATTTGATTCTCTTTCAAAAAATAAAAAAGAATTAATAGAAGCCGAAGCTTATGGGTTACTTGAATTCGTGGAAACTAACTATTCACTTGAAAATGTAGCTGGTCACAAACAAGTTAAAGTCCACCTTAGGCAAGCAGTTAACGCATTAAAGGAAGGCAGGCAAGATGTAATGCCAATGGGTTATTTGGTATGTGGCCCAGTTGGTACAGGAAAAACATTTTTGGTAACCTGTTTCGCCTCAGAAGTTGGAATACCCATGGTAAAACTAAAAAACTTTCGAAGTCAGTGGCAGGGTGTAACAGAAGGTAATTTGGAAAAAATACTGTCTATACTAAAAGCGATGGCTCCCGTAGCTGTAATGATTGATGAGGCTGACGCCTATTTAGGTGATCGATCTTCTAGTGGGGATAGCGGTGTTTCATCACGTGTATTTTCACAAATTGCCACATTTATGAGTGATACAACCAACAGAGGTAGAATTGTTTGGTTTTTAATGACGGCACGACCCGATTTAATGCCTATTGATTTAAAAAGGCAGGGAAGAGCGGAAGAGCATTTAGCATTATTCCCCCCCCATACCGATGAAGAGCGGGTAGAACTTTACAATGCCATGAAAAAGAAAACTGGGCTTGAAATGGCTGAGGATTATATCCCAGCAATCATTGAAGAAGGATTTAAAACATTCTCCGGCGCTGATATGGAGGCGGCCTTAACAAGAGCAAAGTTTAGAGCAGCTGCCGAAGGTAATGTAAAGGTAACTCCTGAAATTCTAGATAAAGCATTAGAGGACTTTATTCCACCGACGTATCCTGAAGAAGTAGAACTTCAAACTCTGAATGCGGTGATAGAATGTACATCAAAGGCATTACTCCCAAAACGATATCGCAATTTGGATAGAAATGAAATCTTATCTAAAATCGATGAATTAAAATTTAGAGTGGGGTAATTATTTCCCAGCCTGAAGAGATTCTATGTGTTTTAATATCTCGTCGGCTTCTTTAGCTTTTTTATCACTAGCAGCTCTATTTGAAGTAGAAAGGCGATATGATTCTTCCATCAATTTCTGATAGTGTTTGTTGAGTTTTTTTACATCATTTTTTTTGAATAATCCAAACATAGGTTGTAACTGCATTTTGTGTTAAGAGCTTTATTAAAGCTGTATGTGATACGGATTTTGTACAGCAAATATCACAAAAAAATGTTTTTAATCGTTCGAAATAAAATGGATTGGAGTTCAGATAATAAAGCTCTTATATCCGAAAACAGTCTCAATCATGGGTAATCCCTTATTCATTTAACTTTTTACGCCGCAAAAAATAATTAATTGAATAAATGAGCAACCCACTACATAAAATGGAGAATGTAACAACCCAACGACGAATTATTTCGATTTCTGAAATAGTACCTCCAAAATAAGCCACTGTATTCATCAAAAGGAGCGACCCAAAAACATACATTAGAGTTTTTAAGCTACTTTTTTTAGGTATGCTTACCACTAGACTTCCTACAATTACTCCAGAAATTATACTAAGCAGATAATCGCCATTATTAGCTGATATATATTCAGCAAAACCAAAAAAGAAGGATACATTTGAAAGACTTTTTGGAAGAAAAAAAGCACCTATAATTCCGATAATAAAACTAATTCCAATATTTGAGTTATCGTTTTTTTCCAATTGAAAATTTATCTAGTTCCACTTTTATTATTGTAATTCCCATTTTCAATCAATGTTAAACCTTCTAAGGTTCTATTATAAATATAGGATGAGGCATAATAAAGATTTTCTTTTATCAGTACAGGAATAATTTCTTTACGGTATTCATTCGGTTGTTCAAAATTGGAATGGATTTTGTAGACCTCACCCTTTACTACTGTTTGTGCTTTGGGCTCATATACTAAACCGGGATAAGTACCCAAATCGAAAAGTCTTCCTGAAACAATTCCTTCCCCAATTAGTGAACAATGTGATCGTATGAAGCGTGCTGCATCATTATCATACATAGATTTTAATAGACCGTAAACGAAGATATACAATGGAATAAAATTAACTTAATAAGACAATTTAAATGAAATAGGTAAACTATATAAAACCTTAACTGGTTTTCCATCATCGATTCCGGGTTCCCAAATACTTTCCATTGGAAATGCTTTCATAACAGACTTTTTTATCCCATTTGATAATCCTCTAATAATGATAAGGTTTTCAATTTTTCCTCTTTCGTTTATTACGAAGCGAACTATTACTTGTCCTTCTATTCCCATCCTTCGTTCAAATTCAGGATAATGTATTTGCAAACTAGATATAGTACCTTCTTTGCATTTCATACGTTGCTTATTTGGTAAATTTGGGCAATCAATGAGTACAGGCATTTTATCTCCAACATGAAAGTGATAAGGGTTTTTATCTATGTATGTAGTATCATAACTTAGTTCATCATTTTCATAAATACCTTCTCTGAATAAATTACCATCTTCATCAAAATATTTGAAAGGTCCGTTCTTTTTATCATGTTTATATGAATGTGTTGCTCTTATAGTTGCACTAGTGTCTATTGTTGTCCATGTGCCTTCTTTTAATCCTTTTTGATATTTTCCAAACTGGAATAATGTATTACTCTCATAGGCGTAATATTCCCACTCCCCCTCTTTAAGATTGTTTATGTAATAACCTTTAGAAATTCGACTTCCATTATCGTACCATTCTTCTGCTAATCCATTTCTGTGTAGTAAATCACTATCTTTAAAGCTATACCTTTGTGTAATTTGCATTGTTGTCGGAAAGAATTGTTTGTAGATGTATTCCGATCCATTCGTTTCTACAGAATAATGATACCATGTTTTTATCAAACGATATCCATCATCAACGTGGTTATTATATTTACTAGCATACTTATCACTTGTCATATATTTACTAGGAGTACAGTTAAATACGCTAATTAAAAACAATGCTATAGATAATTTGTAAATTATTTTCATAATCCCGATATATTTTTTTAAATATATATAAACATTAGATTTGATTCTATAAGTTAGATTGTAATTTATTAGAAATTATGGATACTTGTTAAATATCAAAGAATCATTCAAATAGACTCTTAAAATGTGTTAAAATTTTAGCTACATTCCTCTTCACTTACTTGAAAATTTTACTGCATGAAAAAAGAACTTGAGTCCATTCGTTTACGTTTGGATGAAATCGACAGAAATATTTTAATGGCTCTTGCTGAGCGACAGGATTTGGTGAAAGAAGTCTCGTCATTCAAGCTTACAACGAATACAGGTATACGGGATTTAGAAAGGGAAGAGCGCTTACTTAACAAGATTCGTGATATAGCGGCAGAAATAGGATTAGATCGATATTATGCAGAACATCTTTTCAGAGAAATTATTACCAATTCTGTTCGATATCAGACACATTCTTTATTAGATCATCAAAATGCAAATAATGAAAATCATATTGCTATAAGTTATCAAGGAACAGACGGTGCTTACAGCCATTTAGCAGCACAGCGACATTTTAATGAGCGCTATGACCACGTTGATTGTTATGGATACGATACCTTCCAAGATGCAGCAAAAGCACTTAAAGATGGAGACGTAGACTATGCTATTTTACCTATTGAAAATACTACTGCTGGCTCCATAAACGATACGTATGATATTTTAGGAGATTCTGAATTGCACATTGTGGGAGAGGAGATTATTAAAGTGGTACATTGTTTATTAGCAGTAGAATCTGTTGAAGTGAGCCAAATTCGGCGGATTTTATCGCATCCGAAAGCCATTGAACAATGCACAAATTTTCTCGCAAAACTTCCAAGATGTACGGTAGAATCATATTTAGATACGGCAATATCCGCAAAAAAAGTGATGGACGATGGAGATTTATCTCAGGCAGCCATTGCAGGGGCACATGCAGCTGATCATTATGGATTACATGTTATTGCACATGATATAGCTAATCAAAAAGAAAATTTTACCCGCTTTGTAATAGCCGCAAAAAAACCAGTAGTTGTTGATCTACAGATTCCAAGTAAAACCAGTTTAATGATGGTAACTTCACACAAAGAAGGTTCTTTAATGGAATGTTTAAATGTACTTCATAAGCATGGAATTAATATTTGTAAATTAGAATCTCGCCCAAAAATGAATGAACCTTTTCGGTATTCGTTTTATGTAGATATTGAAGCGAATGCAGCCGAAACGAATACTATTGATGCATTAAACGAATTGCAAAAAGAAGCTGAAGAACTGAAAATATTAGGGAGCTATGCTAAGCAATTAAATACTTAATTTGGTAATAGCAAAACGTATAAATTAAATAAAATTTTTAGATTATTGAGTAAAAATTCTGTCTTGCTTAAGTATTTTGTCTTTCCAATAAATTAGGCTAAAATCTTTAGCTCTTGGATAAAAAGGTGGTACAAGTTCTGCTAATCTTTTATCATGTCTATGTCTCCTTCTAAACCCTGAAATAACATTTCCATCTTCATCAAGAGTACCGATTATAGCACTATGTTTTTGAAGTAAGCTTCCAAAGAAGTTTAAGTCTCCCCTAAGAACTCCATCATTTAAATCTTCTAAGACTAAGCTACCATTAAAAGAAATTAATGCTCCAAAGATATCCAAATCATTCACTCCTAATACATTATGTGCATTTGCATCAACTATAAAATTGCCATTTGTTAGGAGTCCAAGGCGATCAGTAGATCCAGTATTATATATTGGATTTGTTCTATAAGTAATATCTCCTGTTATATGTATATCATTTGCTGCGTATATAGTAACTGCTCCAAATAATTCACCTTGTATACTTACACTTCCATTAGATACAATTGCACCATTGGTAGAATCTAATCGTACTGTATCAATAACAGTTTGCGGGGGTGTCGCTGTGTTTAGAAAGCTTATTTCAGCAAAGCCACCATTATTGTTATGGTAAAATAATATATCAATATCGTTAGGATAATTTTTACCTCCATTTAGAGATGCGTTTATGACTTCATCTGCTCCAGGAGATTTAGGAAAATCTAGTTCATCATATTGACTACTTTCACCCCTCCAATTTAAAAAAGTTAAAATATCTTTTCCGCCATTAAAATTGGGTAAAGCAGGGTCTGCATTTGCATTAGTTGTCCATTCATCCATGCTCGTAACTAGTCCTAGAAAGGTAGGTGTGCCTTTGAATGTAAAATGTTCATTTGTATGAACATGACCATTTATTGTGTCACCCGTTGAAAAAGTAACAAGATTATTTTCTTGATCAGAAAAATATGAATATTTAGTGAAAGGTTCTTTTTTAATGATAGCTTCACTTAACACAGTTACATCATCATAGGTACTATAGCCGAACAAAGCAATAGAATATCCATCCATTAATTCAACTTTTGTATCCTCTGGTAAATCATCACTTATTAAAGAATAAGCACTTAAATTCGTTGATAAATTATATGTAGCTTGATCAAATGTATTACGATTATTTAGTTCAATTTGATTTAAAGTAGCTTCATTAATTCTACCTAGAATATAATCTTTACGTGCAGAATATGATCTAGTTTTAAATTTTGTACTGTCTATAAGATCAAGTGTATTAAATTCTCCTTTCCGACGGGTGTTTTTTCTAATATCTAAATCAGGTTGTAGAGTAAGTTTAAAAGATTTTGCTGCGTATTCTGTTATCGCTGATGATAAACTTCTAGCTTGTTGAATTTTATAATACTTAGAGAATGAATTAGGTATACTTGCTATTCTTTTAGAGGTATTTGATTGAATAATTCCAAAAAGAATAGTAAATCCAGTTACTAAGAATAATAGATTTCTTCCCATAATTGTGTTATAAAGATCTTGTAATAAGAGCGTTGGCAGGTATATTTAAAGTAGTGGGTGAAAATTTTCTTTTCCATACCAAGCTAGAATATGTTTTATTATCTCCATTAATTTTATATCCATCACTCGATTCAATAATTAGTTCTACTTCAATTTTCCTTATATCTGGTCTAAATGATGTTAAAGAATCATTTGTATTGTAATACATCAACTTAAAATGAGTGACTGGAAATTTTGACGTATTTACAGAACTAAATCCAGATGGACCTATTCGAGTTAGATAAAAATCATTTGGATTTTCAGTATCTGTTACTGGATCGTTAATATTAAAAAACCAACGTACGTTAGTTACTCCAAAATTATCGTCATCATGTAAATCACTTTTAAAAACGATACTAGTGGGTGTAGATTCAAGTATTGCTACAGTTGTATCAATACCAAAACCTATGTTATAAAAATCGTGTTCTATTATTTCTAATAAAGTGTTCATTTTTTCATGATTTAATTCTCGATGTAATAATTCATGAGTTTGATTTATAACGTTGTTATTAAATTTTAAAAATGTTATTAAGAAAATACCCCCAATAACAAAAGAAGCTGTAATACCTATATTCATTAGTAGCCAATTGTTTTAAAATAATCTAAGAAAACAAATATTTCAGGACTAAAACTTGTGTTTACTACATAAATTGTAATATGGTAAACTATCGTTCCCCTTCTATCTTTTATAAATTCGGAGTGTCCATGTACGGTAAAGGTGTCTGTATATCGGTCATTTGGTCCGTAGGTTTCTGTAACTTGTATTGGATAATCTTTGTAGATATATCCCTGAGGTAAAAAAGGTTCTATAACATAAAAAGTGTTAATCCATTGAAGTCTATCAATCTCAGATTGTGCAATATTAAGTGCTCTAAGTTCTGCTTCTGCTCGATGTGATTGCTGATTTAAAGTATTAAATTTCTTCGCAGTATTTAATGACAAAACAGAAAAAAGTACCATGGCACATATCAAATATAATAAATCGGAGTAGTCTGTCATTGTAATTTATGAAAAATTAATACGCTACTTTAAAAATAGCATAATGGAATTTGATCTTCAAAATAAATTTTATTTTATATCATTAAATGGAACTTAACTTTCATAAAAACATATTTATAATTAGATTATTAGCTATTGGTCTTTATATCACTTAATGTTACTCTTCCCATCTAGCCATTCAATAGTGAATACTTCTTTATGATTGAACTTATTCTTAGTTCGAATCCAATCTTTTTTTTGCCAGATGCGTGCATAGCCTTGTTCTAGGGGTAGGTTTGGATTTTTTGAAGCAAGATTTTGTATCAAACTATGGATTAAATGTTTTTGATGCGTAAAATATATATCCGATGCTTGCTTCAATCTTGACCTAAGAAAATTTACATCATTTGAAGCTAATTTCATCTTTTGCTTTACCGCTAGCAATGCATGACTTTTAGATAAATGTTGTACGCGATCTTTATAATATTCAATGCCTCCAATCGTTGTTTGTTGGAGTTTTTGGGTTAAATCTTCTATCAACATTCGAACTTCATTTATATCAGGTGTTGCTAATACTGCCGCATGAGTTGGGGTAGCTGCACGTACATCGGCAACAAAATCAGAGATAGAAAAATCAACTTCATGTCCAACTCCTGATATGATAGGAATAGGGCAATCGAACATGGCACGCACCACAGATTCTTCATTAAACGGCCATAAATCCTCTAATGATCCACCTCCACGACCAATAATTAAAAGATCAATATGATTAGTTTTAGAAAAATAGTTTATACCCTTAACTATCTCAGCAGCAGCATGTACGCCTTGCACACTTGCATGGTATAAGTCGATGTTAACAATAGGCCAACGTTTTTCTAATGTTGATTTTATATCTTGGAAGGCAGCTGTAGTTTTTGAAGTTACTACACCAATACGAGTGGGATATTTAGGGATTGATTTTTTGTGGGATTCATCAAATAAACCTTCAGATTTTAATCTTGCTTTTAAGTCCTCAAAAGCCTGCTGAAGTTTTCCTATCCC
>JAYPYN010000041.1:0-4722 GCA_038154605.1 Balneolaceae bacterium | reverse complement strand
TCCCTGCTTGTTGAACCAAATTCACAATCATCTGATATCGACCATGTGGCGCATACACTTGTATATCTCCACCAACTACAATCTGTTGACCATCAGAAAGCTGAATTCTATTTCTTTGAACAGTACTTTTCCAAATCACACAGGGAAGTTGCGCCCCTTTATCCTTTAAGGTAAAATAAATATGCCCATTGGCACTTTGTTTTACGTTACTTGCTTCCCCTTCTACTAAAATATCAAGGAAATTCTGCTCTAAAAGAGACTTAATTTTACCCGTAAGTTCACTAACCGACGGGATATCAAATAAAAAAGGAATTTGCTTCGACATACTTGATTGGATTTGTGCTAATGATAAGGATATTTTGATGTCGTTTTAGAGAAACTTGATGAACAAAGAAGAAGCTCAGAAATATATTAATTCCAATATTCCCATGAGTAGATTAATGGGAATGAATATAATTGAACTAACTCACCAGTCAGTTCGGGTTGCAATGCCCCATGCACCTAATATTAATCATCAAGGTTCGGTCTTTGGTGGTAGTATAGATAGTTTATTCTTTGTCACTTGCTGGGCTTATGTTCAATTACTAGTAGAACATATTGATCCGCATCCCAGAATTGTCGGGCGTAGGGGTAGTTCTGTGTTCCATACTCCAATCAAATCAGATTTTGAAGCTAAAGTTGTAATTCCAGATGATAGGATGATTCATAGCTTCTTCAACGATCTAAGACAGACAGGAAAAGGAAAGTTTAAAATCCAAGCAAATATTGAATCCAAGGGTAAAATAGCAGCAGAATTTAATGGCGAATTTGTGGTATTAATGGAGAACTAATGAACGTTAAACACTTAACTTGTTCCAGGATGATTGAGATATCCTTAGCAATAGAAAGCTTTTGTATTTCGATATCATATTAGTTTTAAGGGTTTCTAAAAATTTAAACTTATATATTTAAACCGAAATTTGTTAACCCACTAATTGCAATTATGCTCCTAAAAAATATCCGACCAATTAGTAAATCTCATTCAGGGGATAAAACTACTCATATAAGAATTAAAGATGGATTTATAACAGAAATTGGTCCCGATTTGAAGGAAGATAAAGGAGAAGATACACATGATCTAGGTGGAGCTTATGTAAGTCCAGGATGGATGGATATGCATGTACACCTCCGAGAGCCTGGATATGAACACAAAGAAACGATAAAAACAGGATGTGCTGCCGCAGCTTTTGGTGGATTTACCGCCATTGCATGTATGCCAAATACAAGTCCGGCAACCCATACGCGAGATGTGGTTGAGTTCATAATCGCAAAAGGGAAACAAACTCCTGTTGATGTGCATCCTATTGGATGTGTAACCAAAGAAAGAGCAGGAAAGTCTATTGCTGAAATGGGCGATATGCACAAAGGCGGTGCTGTAGCCTTTAGTGATGATGGTGATCCAGTGTATGATGCACAAGTTATGAGGGTGGCATTGGAATATGCCTCAATGTTAAATGCACCGATTATAAATCATGAAGAAGATTTGGAATTATCTAGACCAGGCCATATGAATGAAGGGGCAGTTTCTACTAGACTTGGATTAGATGGAACTCCAGGAATTGCAGAAGAAGTGATGATAGCCCGCGATATCTTATTAGCCGAATATACTGGTGGCCATGTACATGTGGCGCATATTAGTACAAAAGAGGGGGTAGAGTTAGTGCGCCAAGGCAAAGCCAAAGGAATTAAGGTAACTACCGAAGTTTGTCCACACCATTTCGATTTGACCGACGAAGAAATTGATCGCCAAAAATTCAATACAAATTTTAAAATGCACCCACCACTTCGAACTCAAGAGGATGTTGATGCCATGATTGAAGGACTAATAGACGGAACAATAGATGTAATTTGTACCGATCATGCTCCACATGCTGTTGAAGAAAAAGAGGTGGAATTTATATATGCGCCTAACGGAATTATAGGATTAGAAACTTCATGGGCAATTACAAATATGAGACTTTACAAAACTGGAAAACTAAGTTTACAACAATTAGTTGAAAAGATGAGTGACGCACCTCGTTCCATCCTTAATTTACCAGAAATAAAAATAGAAGAAGGCATGGAAGCAAATCTCACTTTTTTTAATACCGATGAAAAGTGGATTTTTGATGAAAAAAATATTCGTTCAAAATCTCGAAATACACCCTACATAAATAAAGAGTTAATAGGTCGTGCGGTTGGGATTTTAAATCGTGGTAAACTGGTACTGAATGAGTTGAAATGATTCTTGCATACGAAACTTCAACGGATGTTTGCTCAGTAGCTTATCAAAATAAAGAAGGAGCTATCTTTGAAAAGAGGATTCAAGGCAAGTCAGTTCATTCCGATCATTTATTCCTTTTTACTGAAAAATTGATGAAAGAGCATGGATGTGCGATTGATAAAATTGAAGCAGTTCTTATAAGTAATGGTCCTGGGTCTTATACTGGGTTGAGAATAGCAGCTAGTGCAATTAAAGGAATTTTTTTTAAAACAGATGCTCAGGTTTACGAAATTGGAACACTTGCCGGAATGGCGTGCTCATTAGTGGGAAAATATCAGGGGATAATTCATTCAATTATTGATGCCAGAAGATCTCACGTTTATCATCAACAATTTAAACTAGACGATGATTTAGAAGTAATCACCGATTTACAATTACGTGAAATTAATGAAATGGAATCCATTCTTGAAGAAGGGCATAAAATTGTTGGAACGGGGCTTGATAGAATTTCTGCCGAAAAACTTATCGGAATTGAAACATTTGGTTCAAAAAATATAAGTGCGAAAAACCTATTTCTATTAAAGCAGTATTTTTTTAATCCTAATTTCATAAAAAAAATAGCATTAGATGAATTAGTTCCAGCCTATTTTAGTAGCAATCAAGTAAACAATTCAAAGGTTTAATTATGAATATAAATCCCTATTTTAAGCAAAATTTTATAATAGATTATGAGCTGGTTTAAAAGGAAAGAAGAAAACATACAAACTTCAGTAAAAAAAGATATGCCGGAAGGAGTTTGGGTAAAAGTACCTTCAACCGGCGAAACGATTCATCGAAGAGAACTCGAAGATAATAACTATGTTGATCCATTAAGTGGATATCATTTTAGAATAGGAGCAAAAAAATACTTTGATATAATTTTTGACGAAGGAAAATACACCGAAATAGCTGGCGATATTGTCTCTAATGATCCGCTTGAATTCACAGATCGTAAAAAATATACCGATAGATTAGACGCTGCATACAAAAAGACAGGCTTATCTGATGCAGCAATGACTGGAGCTGGGAAAATTAATGGTTTAGATTTAGTGGTTGGATGTATGGATTTTAGCTTCATAGGTGGAAGCATGGGATCTGTAGTTGGCGAGCGATTAGCTCAGGGAGCCGAATATGCCTTAAAACATAAAATCCCTTATATGATTATTTCACAATCTGGTGGTGCCAGAATGATGGAAAGCGTACTTAGTTTAATGCAATTAGCTAAGATATCATCAAAATTAGCGTTATTAGACGAAGCTGGAATTCCTTACATATCCTATTTGACTAACCCTACAACAGGTGGTGTAACTGCAAGTTTTGCCATGCTGGGTGATTTTAACGTTGCTGAACCTGGTGCATTAATTGGTTTTGCTGGCCCACGGGTTATTCGACAAACCATCGGACGAGATTTGCCAGAAGGTTTCCAAACCTCAGAATACTTATTGGAGCATGGGTTTTTGGATTTCATTATCAAACGAACAGAGATGAAAGAAAAGCTGACCCAATTATTAAAACTCATATTACATAAATAACTTTCTATATCAATTACACTTATGTTTACTTAGTAAGTGCTTTTAATATTACATCAATTAAAGCTTTAGATTACATTTTCTGGTATTAGAATCCGAGGCAATTGCAAATAATTGTGACAATGAACCTAAAGACTTGATTCTTAAATCAAATAGATATGCGATTTGCAGATTATGCTAAAATTTATGTAACTGCTGGTAAAGGAGGAGACGGTTCTGCCCATTTTCGTAGAGAAAAATTTATTCCCAAAGGAGGGCCAGATGGTGGCGATGGCGGTAAAGGAGGGAGTATTGTTCTAAAAGGGAATCAACACCTAAATACGTTACTTGATCTTAGATATAAAAAATACATCAAAGCTAAAAGAGGCGAGCATGGTGCTGGTAGTAGAAAAACAGGAGCAGGTGGCCCAGATGTACTTTTAGAAGTTCCACTTGGTACAGTTGCTTATGATGCAGAATCAAGGGAAAGAATCGGTGAGATTACAAATGATGAAGAAAAATTGGTTATTGCCGAGGGTGGTAAAGGTGGATTAGGTAATTGGCATTTTAAATCCGCTACCAATCAAACCCCACAATTTGCACAGGAGGGAAGATCTGGTGAGGTTCGAACAGTGGAACTTGAACTGAAACTAATTGCAGATGTGGGGCTAGTTGGTTTTCCAAATGCAGGAAAAAGCACCTTGTTAGCAACATTATCTGAGGCAAAACCTAAAATTGGTGATTATCCATTTACAACACTAGAACCTAATCTTGGAGTAGTTAAATTTAGCGATTATCGAAGTTTTGTTATGGCAGATATCCCCGGAATTATTGAGGAGGCACATCAAGGCAAAGGACTTGGGATTCAATTTCTAAGACATATTGAACGAAATAATGTTCTTCTTTTCATGGTTTCTGCGGATACTAATATTG
>JAYPYN010000040.1:11274-15344 GCA_038154605.1 Balneolaceae bacterium | reverse complement strand
CATTGCTTCTGCGGCTGCAGTACCCTCATCCAACAAAGATGCGTTCGCTAATTCCATTCCCGTTAGATCGCTTACCATGGTCTGAAAATTGATAAGTGCTTCGAGTCGACCTTGTGCAATTTCTGCTTGATACGGAGTATATGCAGTATACCAGGCGGGGTTTTCTAAAATATTCCTTAAAATCACTTTTGGCACATGAGTATCGTGATAACCCATTCCAATAAACGATTTAAATATTTTATTTTTAGATGCTAATTGTTTGAACTCTCTTAAAAAATCCACCTCACTAACTGCTTCCGGTAAATCTAGTTTTCCATTTAATCTTATGCCTTCTGGAATAGTCTGCTCGATCAATTGATCAATCGAGTCTGCTCCAATTGTATCTAACATATTTTTGGTGGCATGTACATCATTACCGTGATGGCGGTGGGCAAATTGCTCCTTAGCAAAGTTGATGCTCATCGATATAAAATCCTAATTTTAATTATGATTTGTGTTAAACAAGAGCTTAAGTATCAGAATATTGAATGTGAGAAAAATCAAAATTCGCACTCTTAAAAATACCAAAAAAAGGGGTTAAAAATCGTAAAATGATATTCCTTAACTACTAAAAATTTGATAAAATCAAGAAGTTCAAATCTATAAAATAAAAGTTCTATATCTTGTTGGGGTTCATGTAATAAGAGATTTCTAAAAAAACTGGAAGTAATTCAGAAGTCGAATGCTACCTATTTATAAACTACATTTCAGATGAAAATTGGGAAAAAATAATTGAATTAATAACGCTTAATTACGCTTTAAATAAATGGAATGGCTAACATTCTTACCATTAGCATCCATTTTTTGGATTGTCTCAGTATCTAATGCTTTTATTACATAGCCTAATTTTTCTGCCATACTAACGATAAGTGGCTCTAAACGCCCTTTATTTGTATTCAACTTTACATAGGCCCCACCAGTTCTCAAATCAATTTTTTGAGTTGAACGACCAATCATATCAGCACATCGAATCACTTCCGATGCAGAATATCTCATGTGAGGTGCAATTATTGGAACTTTATACGATTTTGAAGATATACTTAGACTTTTAATCTCCCCTGTTTTTATATCAGTTTGTAACCACTCTAACTGGTGATCTAAAGAAGTTATGTAGTAAAATAAATAGCGTTCAAATTTACTATTTAAATGAAAATCTATATTTGAAACCCAAATATCTTTTACATAATCGATGTCTATATCAAAAAAAATAAAAGTTTGGTTTAACTCAAAAATTGCTTTATCACTATTAATTTTTGTATCTCTAAGCGTTAATGGATAGCTAGCTTGCAATCCATCGATTTTACCTTTGATTTGAGAAGTAGGTGTTATTTCTATAGTAACCTCATCTCGACTTACATCAATAAATTCTGGTGCATTATTTTCGAATATACACTCAATATTTTGAAGTTTAAGCAGAATACGAACTTTGTCAGCGTCAAGTGGTGATTGATACGCTTGTTTTAGAACTTTTGATGATTGCATTCTCAAAGATAAATCAAATCAAACATAGTTTTCTTTAAATGTTCTAATTTGTAGACAATTCAATATAAACCAATAAATCGGACTTTCAGTTAAACAAAATTCTTAGCAAAAATTCTAATTTCTTCCCTTACTGCCCTAAATGCATCTAATATTTCTTCTTCTGAACCAGTAGCTTTTGCTGGGTCTGGAAAACTATAATGAATATGTTTGGCTGTTGATGGGAATACCGGACAACTTTCTTTTGCATGATCACATACTGTAATAAGCGAGTCGAATTCTTCGTCCATATATTCATTCACATGATTAGAAGTATGACCAGAGATATCAACTCCAACTTCGTCCATCACTTTTATTGCTATGGGATTTACACCATGAGTTTCAATTCCTGCACTTCTCACTTCTAGGGTTTTATCACTATAATGAACTAACCAACCATGCAGTATTTGACTTCTACAACTATTTCCAGTACAAAGAACTAATGTTTTCATAATATTTTTGTAATAAAATAAATCGATGTTACTTTTTGATTAAGTGTATATTATTTATTTGTATTCTTAAAGAGCTACAATTCCTGCCAAACTTAATTTTGAACTCCCTCCCTATAGCTAGTAACTTTATTTTGTTCTAGTAGGATTAATAATCCAATCAAAAATATATTTGCTATCATTGTTATCTAAATTATGGATAGAAAATGATTTACCACCCGCGCCTGATGCTACAGTAAGAGTGACCGACGATAGGTTTTTTCTTTTTTGGAAGGGATTAATACTTACTTCGCTAACTTGAGTTCGGGTGCGTTTCACTAGTGCGGTAGTTTTCGCAAGTATTCTATATTGTAGTTGAATGTTATCCTCTCCTACTTGAATTTCCGCATCCTTATATTCTAGCCATCCAAAGATGGAACATGGGATAATCAGTAATAAAAGATACCAAGCACTACCTAATAAAAACCATACTATGGGAATAAGGATCATCAAAAAGTAGTTTTTACGCCTCACGTATCTAAAAAGAGAACGTTTTGGTGGAACAATATTCTGCATTGTATTCAATTTGAGATCAATAAAAGTTTGGTAAAAAGATACCAATTCGTCTTTACGAACAAATGGTAGCAATACGATGGAACGTTCACTCTCTTTCTGTTCAAAACCAGCGTTTTCTACATATAGCATTCCATATCCAAAGGGCTGTCTCAAGATTCCCTCTACAAATCGAAAGGCTTGAATTCGATCAAAAGGTACGGTAATCTGTTTTCGTTCTATTAAACCGCTAGTTATAAGAAGTTCATGATCTCTTTTTTCTATTCTGAAGTCTCCATAACGTAAAATAACGCCTATAAACGAAAGTATGTATGAAATGAATAGAATGATCGCCAATCCCCACAAAAATGTAGAAAATTGGCTATAACCTGGTACAATAGAAGAAATATATTCTATGTTTTCATCGGTAATAAATTGATCTAGTTGACCTGAAAGAACCCCTAAAATGGAAGCAATTAATCCGAAGTTACCAGAAGTTAGCGCAGCATAAAACAGGTTTCGATTAGATAATTTCCAACACAATAGTTCTGCTTGTATTTGCTTTGTTTCTATAATTACATGGTTCTTAAGCTCAGGCTCATAATTTCTTAACACCGATCTTAACTCAACAGCTTCTTCTTTTGAGATGGCACTTAAACTGGCCTTTTCGGTACCTCCTCCTGCTGTTTTAATTTCAACCTTTACCAATCCAAATAGTCGTTGAATGATACCTTCAGTAATGTCTATAACCTGTATTCTATCCTTTTTTAAATACAATTTTTTTCGGAGAAAAATACCTTTCTTTATTTGCAGTTCATCTTCATAGACTCTAAATGTAAATCTATACCAACTTACAATTCCAAGAATTAAACTAGAAACTATACCAAAAGTTATATATACCCAAAAATATTCATTTATGTTTCTTGAACCTGCTACAATAAATATTACTATAGGTATAATATTCTGCTTTATAACCCCCAAAAACTGTGTTACTGCAGCGACCGGATGTTGACGGTGAAATTCAAACATCTTCTTTCACTTTTCTCACCAAGTCTGATATCATTGTTCGTAATGCAATGGCGGTTTCGTCATCAAGAGCAGGTATTTCATGGGTTGTTGCCGCTGTAGATAAACTTATTGATGAAAGACCATATCTACGATATATGGGTCCTTGTGCTGTATCAACATGTTGTACTCTGTTAATTGGGATAATGGTTCTTTTTGTGATGATGATCCCCCTTTGAAGATCAATCCCTTTTTCAGATACTTCATAACTCCATCTTTTCCATCTAATGTTCGGTAATATTAATCCAAAAAATATATGTATTGTAATCGCTAAAATGGATGAACCTATAGCCAAGAATAGATCCATATTCATTCCCAGTGTAGGTGAAAAAATGAACCATAAATATATAGGGATTACATAAAAAGTGGCTCCAAATATTAAGCCAGAAAGTTTCCATGCCTTGATCGCATCCTGATGTATTCTAATAGATGGAATTTGAGAAATATCCAATGTTACTGCTCCGAAAT
>JAYPYN010000040.1:4113-11264 GCA_038154605.1 Balneolaceae bacterium | reverse complement strand
CCAATTAATAGAAGTATTAATACTATAACCATGCCTGCTTGTTGTGTTCCAAAGAAAAGTGTAAACATGCCAAATAATATTGTACCAGCCCATGCAGTTGCTTTTCCCGAAAAGGCTAGTAATCCAAACATTTGCGTTGATAATTCTGGAGGGGCAATTTTTGCCATAAAAGCACGTGATGAAGATTGATTTGGACCAAAGAATAGTCCTAAAAATAATCCCCAAATGATAAACCAAAATGCTGATTTTGTAAAGAGTACAGCTATAACAGGTATAGCTACTCCGATTAAGGAGAAGAGGATCGTTTTTTTGCTTCCAAGTTTATCATCAATCCACGAAAAAAGAATAGAACCTAAGCCCGCTGTTACATTTAATCCTACTCCAAAAATTAAAATTTCAGACTGATCCATATCGAAAGTACCTGCAGCATAAATGCCTCCCATAGCATAAATAGTAACAATTGCATCGTTATAAAACATTCTCGCGATCAAAAAGCGCACAATCTGTTTGTATTTTTTTACTTCCTTAAGTGAAAAAGTTAATTGTTTTAACCCGTCTTTTACGGCAAGGGTAATTGGTTTATTTTTTGATGGAACATCTGGTGTTCGAAAAAATAACGGCAAACTAAATATTGCATACCAAACGGCAGTTAAAATAAATGTGGCTCTAACTGGCTCTGCAAATTCAGGGTTTAAGCCAAGCCAGAAACCATCGGTTTCAATAAATGCGTATAATGCAACTAACAAACATGCTAAACCACCAGCGTAGCCCATTCCCCAACCCCAACCACTCCATCGACCTATTTTTGATGGATGTACTAAATCAGGCAGCATAGCATTGTAAAATATGTATACTAGTTCGGCCGCAATGGTAGAGATACACCCTAAAGTAAGAGCAAACCATAGCGAATTTGGTTCAGGAGTGGCAAACCATAAAAATCCACTGCCCAACACACAAATCATTGTAAAAAAGGCTATCCAAGGTTTTCTCTTTCCTGCTTGATCTGCTATTGCGCCTAGAAAAGGGGCTGTTAATGCAACAACAATACCAGCAAAACCTATTGCATTACCCCATTGAGCAGTTCCTATTTCAACGTTTTCTGCAATTGTTTCCGCAAAATAAGCGGCAAATACAAAAGTTTGTATAATTACAAAATATGAGCTATTTGCCCAATCATATAATGCCCATGAGAATAATCCTTTAGATTTAGATGAATTCAATGAAAAAAGTTTAATTTAATTTCTAGAGTGTAGCATATTGCTAGATATAATAAAAGAGTTTATTCAATAAACTCTTTTAATTTTACCGCTGTTGAATTTTGTAACAATGTAGATTTAATCTGTTCTTGGTATAGAACAAAAACTAACTATTTTGAACATCACTTGCAGGAATTTGGTAAGTACATAAACAGTTCAATATTAAACAGTAAATTAATCGGCTGCTTGGTTGTTAACCAACATGCAAAAATACTTTATACCAATAAAACATTTCTTGAGTTAATCAAATGTACTAACTCTACTATTGTGGGGTGTAATTTATTTTCTAATTCACATTATAATAATACCACACCAAATTATAATTTTTTAAATGAATGGTATGAAAAGGGAGAAATTTTAAAAAAAGAATGGGAGATCATTAATTCATCGGGTGAGCAATTAATTTTTGAATTAGAAGGCACCTCATTTGACCACAATGGTGAAAAACTTGGATTGGGTTTAGTTGTAGACCGAACTATTGATTTTAGAATAAAAAAAAAGCAAGAAGAAATTATTAAGAATAATAAACTTCAATTAGAGCGTTTCACCGATCATCTTGCTGGTATTGCTTTCCGCTATTTTAAAAATCCTAATGATGGAAATGAAGGTATTTTATTTTTAAGTAAAGGTATTGAAGATATTTTTGAAATTGAACGTGAAAAAATTTTAAAAAATCATGCGTTATTTTGGGATCACATTCATCCCGACGATATTAAAACGCTGAAACATTATTTTGAACTATCGGAAAAAAACCTTTCAAGATGGGAATGTATATATCGAATAGTAACGCCTAGTGGAAAAATCAAATTCTTGAGGAGTATAGGCGTACCACACATAAATAAATCAGGAACTATTTTATGGGACACAATCTCAATAGATATTACCCAACAAAAAGAACATGAACATGTAATTCTTGAAAATCAAAAAATTCTAGATAGTTTAACCAATCAAATTCCAGGTGCGGTATATATTTATCAATTATCCCCGGATGGTAGCGATAAATATATATATTTAAGTAAAGGAATAGAGGATATTTTTGGAGTTCCTCATCATGTTGCTTTTAATGATACGTCAATTATTTGGAATAGCATCCATCCAGACGACATCCCCTACCTTACTGAAACAATTCAAAAATCAGGAAAAGAACTCTCAAAATGGAGCGCACAATATAGAATAATTTTGCCTTCCGGAAATATTAAACATGTTCAAGGATCTGGCACACCTGTACTTTTAGATGACGGAACAATACAGTGGTTTTCTATTGGTGTTGATATATCTAAACAAAAAGAACAAGAAAAACAGATAGAAGAAACCAAAACTCAGTTAAATGAAATTGGCAACCAAATTCCAGGTATTGTTTTTACATATTATCGAAAAACCGATGGTTCAGACGGTTTTACTTATTTTAGTGGTGGATTGGAGGAATTAATTGGAGTTAGAAAAGAACCATCTCAAAAAAATACATGTTTTATTTTAGCAAACATGCATCCAGAAGATAAAAATGAATTTAAAGAGGCTCTTAATAATTCTAAGCAAAACTTAACAGATATAGACATCACATTTAGATTCATTCATGCAAATAAAAGTATATTGTACATCCAATTTTTTGGTTCTATTTCAATAGATGAGCTCAACACAGTTCACTGGAATTCGGTTATGTTGGATATTACAAATCGTAAACTAGCTGAAATAGAAGCAAATATTTCTAATTCTAAATTGCGAGCATTTATTAAATCTTCACCTTTGGGTATTTTTCAAATTGATTCAAAGGGAATAGTTACAGATTTCTGGAATCCTGCTGCGGAACAACTCTTTGGATGGTCAAAAAAAGAAGTAATCAATAATATTGTACCTGTAATACATGAAGAAAACTATTATGAATTTGTGTCAATTATGGAGGAAATTAAGTCAACAAAAAGGGCAAAACAGTTTCAAGTAAAAAGAAAAAACAAATTTGATAAAGAGCTAATCCTAGAAATAACTGCAGGACCATTATTTAATGAAAATAACGAGCTTACCGATTTATTGATTATAACTAATAATATTAGTGAACTTGAAGAATATAAAAACACATTAGAGACAGCATTAAAAGAAAAGGAAATATTACTTCAAGAAATTCATCATCGAGTAAAAAATAACTTGGCAATAATTTCTGGCCTGCTAGAATTACAAGCTTTAAAAGCGAATAAAGATTCTGATTTAAGTCTATTAATTGAGGCTCGAAATAGGGTACATTCCATAGCAATTGTGCATGAACAATTGTACCAAGACATGAATTATAGCAGAATTAATGTTCAAAATTACATCAAAGTTTTACTAAAAAAACTTCATAATAATTCTCTCAAATCGAAACATACAATCAAATTTGACTTAAAATTTGATGTAGATTCCATAAATATAAATAGAGCAGTCCCTTTAGGTCTGTTAATTAATGAATTGTTTTCTAATTCATTGAAATATGCTTTTAAAGAAGAACCGGGTTATTTAAAGCTCCATTTTACCCAAGAAAATAATTTAATTAAAGTTATTTATGAAGACGATGGCCCGGGCTTTTCTATACCTAAGATAAAGAAAAGTAATAGTATAGGCTGGCAATTAATTGAAACACTTTTACTACAATTAGACTCGGAATACATAATTGATACTAATAATCGATTTATGTTGGAATTTACCTTTCAAGAATCTTTAAAAGGATCACAATCAATTGTAAAAAATCAAGAAATAAATTTATAGCCAAACCCATGAACAGTGATTATGTGTTTTGGGTGGCGACTATCATTTTCTAGCTTTTGACGTAGCCATGCAATGTGAACATCTACGGTTCTAGTTGAAGGTAATGCATCATAGCCCCACACTTCATTAAGAATTTGGTCTCTGCTAAGAATTGTTTGTTCATTATTAACTAAGAATTTGAGTAACTGAAATTCTTTAACAGAAAGAGATATTTCTTCATCATTTTTTAACACCTTCACCCCATTTAAATCAAAATAAACGTCACCAAATGTGATCTCAGATAATGAATGGATTTCAATTTTTTTCTCTTTCTTTCTCAATTGTACATCAATTCGAGCGATCAATTCCATCATCTCAAATGGTTTATGCATGTAATCATCTGCCCCAAGTTTTAATCCAAGAACCTTATCTATAACTTGCCCTTTGGCAGTTAACATAATTATAGGGGTATTCACATCTATTTTTCTTAGGTCTTTACATACATCTAGTCCGTCTTTTTTAGGAAGCATCAAATCCAATATTATAATATCGAATGCACCAGATTTTGCTGTATTAAAACCTTGTTCCCCATCGGTTGCTACTTCAACTTCAAACTTTTCTTCTAGCAAGCGATCCTGAATAGTCATAACTAAACCGGGTTCATCTTCAATTAGTAAAATTTTACCTTTAGATAATACTGTCATTGTTTTTCAGGAATTATAAGTGAAAAGGTAGAGCCTTCGTTTTCAACACTCTTGAGTTTTACTGAACCTTTATGTGCTAACATAACTTTTTGCACTAAATTTAGCCCAATACCGTTGCCTTTTATCTGATTTTGTACTGATTGAGATGCTCGATAAAATGGTTTAAATATATGTTCTTTTTCATCAGCAGGTACTCCCACACCAAAATCTTGAACTTGTATTCTAAGAGCTTTATTACTTTTAAAAGTAATTTCATCCACCCTAACAATCACTTTATTTTGGTCTTTACTAAATTTAATTGCATTTTGAATAAGATTAGAAAGTGCTAAAAACAACGCTTCTCTATCTCCATTTATAGTAACTGATTTTGCTAAATTTACATATTCTATTACAAATGCTTGTTCTTCTAAAATAGGTGTGAATTCATCCATAACTTTTGTAATAAAATCTTCGATGTTAAAATCGCTGAAATTATAGATTCTTTTACCGGATTGTATACCAGAAAACTCCATGATCTGATCTACCATATCGCTCAAACGTCGACCTTCTTTAAGCATTAATTTTGCGTATTCCTTTTTTCGCTCTTCGTTTTGGATAACACCCTCGCTTAAATTTTCTGCTGCCGATCTTATTACAGCCAGTGGGGTTCTTAATTCATGCGACACCCCAGCAACAAACATCATTTGTTGATCCGCTAATTTTTTTGATCTATTTGAAAAAATAAAAATTATAATACAGCTTAGCCCTAAAATACTTAGTATTCCAAAACTAATTGCCAAATTCTTATTTCTAGTTTTTTGTACAAATTTACTTAAAGACCCTTCTTTATGTGAAACCCAAAATTCCCAACCACTTCTCGATGTAGAAAACATATTTAATAGAGAAGAACCTGTGATTGTATTTAAAGAATCAACATCGATTTCTTTTACTTTTTTTACATCCTGTTTTACATCTTCAAGGATCATATCAGAATTTAAGCTATTAAATCCCTTTAGCATTGTAATACTAGTTGTTGTAACAGGTATGGTTCCATTCATAATTATGCTATCAACAGACTGCGAGGCAAACATGTTGTTATTAGAATTAATACCGTCAACCAAAAACATATTCAATGGCTCAATTAACTCAATCTGGAGATTAATATCTGGGGTTGAAGGCACATCCCCATCTGTTGAATTAAAATAAACGTTAGGTTCTGCGTCTGTATTTAATATGGTAAGTTGATATTGATCTTGGAAAGATCCACCAAAATATTTTGCAGCATATTCTGGAATTAGCTTGGATGTAATAACCGAATTATCCAACCGCAAAAGTATATATGTTTGAACTTCATTAAAATTATTAAAGAGATTTTGAGCTAAATCAAATTGGTTGATATCAATTTCACTAAGTTTTTGAACTGGTATTTTCAAGAAAGTTTCTTCTCCAAGGTATATAGATAAATGAGGGGTACCAAATTTATTTTTTGATCCCCTTACCTTAGATAGTAAGATAGAATCTGGATTAAATTTCTCAAAAACACCATTTTTAGGGTTTAATTTTTGAAATATTTTTTCTCCGTTGGCTTGAAAATCTACTACTATAACTTCAGATAGAACCTCATTATAGCTTACATTATTCTGCCATTTTAAATAGTTTTGTATTGTTTGAGATAAAAAATCTTTCTCTGCATTAATAAATTGAATGCTGAAAAATTTATCTAGTGTAGCAAATACATCTGTAAAGTCAGCTATAAAATTTTCACTCGAAGCTTTCAAACCTTCTTCAAGGCGGTTTTTCTCTGCCTTTGAAATACTCCCCAGCCAGTTGTACTGTAAAATTGCAAGTGTTACAAGCCCTCCAACCATTATTATTAACAATCCGTAGGTATACCATTTATTTTTCATAGCCAAAATTAGGGGGTTTATTACTTAATAGAAAAAATTTAGCATCGATTTAACATCCTTAACAAACATTTTGCGAAGTGATAACAACTTCAAATTAGAAACTTCGAATATTTGCCCCGTCAATAAAAATTAATCATATAAAAAAATGAATATCAAAACAATAATTCTTGCAATCACACTAACCGCCATATTTACGGAATCTCCTTTGGCTCAATTTAGCCAAACTACTAAAGCTATCACTATGGATCAAAAGACAGAAAGGATGTTAAATGAATTTACTACAATTGTTAAAGAACACAATAATGTTATTTCGGTAAAAACAAATATAAAGAACTTGTTAAACCCGTCGGCCAGCAATCAAAAAGATATCTTACATGCTGGTGATATTATCTTAACAATGAATGGTAATAAAATAAACACAGTCGATGAGCTAGATTCTATTTATGAGGCTATACCAAATAATGAAGAAATCAATATTGTGGTACAAAGAGACAATGAGCAATTAATTTTAAGAAAAAACAAAGGAGCTAAAGATTCTGGTATGTTTATGACTCAAAGTGTGCATTTAGACTCTAATAATAATGGGGGAGGGG
>JAYPYN010000040.1:0-4103 GCA_038154605.1 Balneolaceae bacterium | reverse complement strand
AAGTAATAATAAAGTAAAAGTAGAATTTGTAATTGATATTATTACACCAGAAGTGCTTAAAAAAGCTGACATTAAAGGATCAACGATTATAAGTGTAAACGGTAAACAATTTAACAAAGCTGAAAAACTAAAAAGCTATCTAAAGAACCTTAAAACTGGCGATACGATTACATTGGAACTGCAGAAAAATGGTGAAAAAAATACATACTCCATTAATAAAACTGTAGCAAATCACTCTATACAATTTGGTGGATAATTATGTTTAAGCGAATATTCCATCTTTCAATATGGCTATTAGGTTTACTCCTAATAGCCTCTATTGAAACTCAAGCCCAAAGTCCCTTCCCTAATGCTAGAGACGATAATTATCCTTTATTAGGCTTAAAGCGTGCTAAAAGTAGTTATGAACAAGCCTATGGTAAATTAGAGAGACAAAAAGAACTCTATGAAAAGAAGTTAATCTCTCCAGAAGCATACGAATCGGCGTTAAATTTATTTCAAGACGCTGAGGTAAATTATCAGCAATCTCTATTAGTATTACTTTTTGAACAACAATTTGTAAGTATAAAAAGAGCACTAAAAATACAGGATGCAAATAATGTAAAAAAAGTAAATATCACCCTTGAAAATACGAGTAGTGCTACCGCTGAATTTGCGCAAGTAGTAAATATGGAAGACGAATTATTTAGATCGTTACAACCTGACGTAATACATAATGTGTATGTATCTCTAAGTAATAATGAAGGAGCAATAATTAGCTCACCTTATGAAATTAAACTCGATGAACTAAAAAGCGGTACACCACAAACGGTTGAATTTGATTTACTTCAAGATGTAAATGAAGTAACAGTGAATATAATTTACGGAAATGGAGCCTCTCGTAGCCCAAAAGTATTTTTAGAAAAAGATGCTTCTGCTAATAAAGTTCTAGTAGAATCTGAACGTTTTTCTCAAGAAATAGATCTAGGCAATTCGGCTAGTTATGGATTAAATCTAGAACTTTTTAGTGGTATAGAAGACACCTATAAACTTGAAGTTGTGAATCTGCCTGTATCTGTAACTCGTTACTTTAATGAACAAGGACAAGATGGTAGAATTAGCCAAATCAAATTCACAGAGTCTAACAATACTATCCAAGCAAACCTTGAAGTTTCCTTACCAGATCGCCCAGTTTCTGATATATCGATGGACCAACCATTAAATTTTTACGTAATGGCTGTTCCTATAAGCAAATTAGCACAATTTAACGAAAAGCAAGGCAATTGGACTCTAGAAGAAATAGAAGCATTTGATGTTGGTTATGTACCCCTAGAGATGACTCCAAGAGGCGTGGGTCGCTTAGTTGTAAAAACTCCTCAATTATACAATGAGTATGAAGAAGGTGAGGAAATTGAATTTACAATGACCGTCTTGAATGAGGGTACTCGACGATTAGATAATATAGAATTTGAATTAGATACACCCTTTGGATGGGAAAAACGTATGGAACCCGCTGTAATTCCAAATTTAGGAATTAGAGAAGAAGCCACTGTTAAACTTTATCTAAGTCCATCTAGTGATGTAAGTGTTGGTAGATATGAAACTAGAATGCGCACTACCTCACTTTCTGACAATCAACCCATTACTGTTGAGGATAAAACCTTCACAGTTCAGGTTATCGCGCAGGCAAGTGTATTTGGAACATCCATACTTCTATTTCTAATAATAGGATTAATTGGAGGCATCATCTTCTTTGGCATAAAACTATCTCGTAAATAAATTTTCACATTAACTTTTTCAATTTTAAAACATGGAAACTTCAACCTTACAACCTGCTGCTTTATTAGAAGCTAAAAACCTCACAAAGGTATATGAAGATGGTGTGAAAGCACTTGATAATCTTCAAATTAAAGTACATGCAGGAGAAATTTTTGCTATGCTCGGTGGAAATGGGGCAGGAAAAACTACCACCATAAATACTTTTTTAGATTTTATACAACCTACCAGTGGACAAGCTTTAATTAATGGAATTGATGCAAACAAAGATCCTCTAGAAGCAAAAAGATATATTTCTTTCGTTTCAGAGAATGTACAACTTTACCCCAATTTTACGGCTATTCAAAATCTCAATTTCTTTGTTCAATTAGGGGGTAAAACTCACTATTCAAGAGCAGATTATGAGGGTGCATTAGTTAGAGTTGGACTACAAAGAAGTGCTTTCGACAAAAAATTAAAAGACTTTTCCAAAGGGATGCGTCAAAAATGTGGTATCGCAATTGCAATACTCAAAGATGCCCCCGCAATATTACTGGATGAACCCACCTCTGGATTAGACCCAAAAGCTGGCATGGAATTTACTCGCCTAATTGGCGAACTCAGAGACGAGGGTAAAGCCATACTTATGAGTACCCATGACATATTTAGAGCCAAAGAAATTGCTGACTATGTTGGCATCTGAAATAATGGTGTTTTAGTTGCACAACGTACCTATCAAGAATTAATAGGTGTAAACTTAGAAAATCTATATGTAGAGTATATGGCTGGGTATATGGATGAATCTGCTTCAGTGTTAGAAAACGTATTAAGCGAGTAGGTAATTTTTATGTTTAACTTAATATTTCAAAAAGAATTAAGAGATATAATACAAAGCAGTAGGTTTACTATTAGTTTTGCAGTTTGTTCTGTACTAATAATTCTCGCTTTTTTTATGGGCGCTCAAAATTATTTGGCTAGCCAAGCCCAATATGAGGCCAGTTTACTTGAAAATAAAACTCAGATTGCCGGAAATACAGATTGGAATATGATTTCTCATAACATCATGTTACCTCCTAATCCTCTTATGGCTCTTGTAAATGGTATTTCTAATGACATTGGTAGAAATATTTTTATACGTGAGCAAGGTGAACTTACAAGTTCAGATTCGCGCTTTAACGACGAACCTATCTTTGCAATTTTCCGCTTTATGGATCTTGAATTTATATTTGGGATTGTTCTTTCATTATTCGCACTTATCTTTGCATATGATGCCATAAATGGGGAAAAAGTTAGAGGCACATTAAAGCTTTGTTTTTCTAATTCAGTATCTAGAGCAGAATTTATTGCTGGTAAACTAGCTGGTTCATTTGTAGGCTTAAGCTTGGCTCTTACTGTACCATTAGTACTAGGATGCCTACTGTTACCATTCTTCGGGATACATCTTTCTGGGGATGAATGGATTAAATTGGGTTTAATCATTTTAGCAGGCATTGGGTATTTTGGGATATTTTTAGCAGCAGCTATAGCCATATCTGCAGCTACAAATAAACCTTCTAATGCCTTTCTAATTGGTTTGATTTTATGGATTTGTACAGTATTAATCCTTCCAAGAGCCTCTGTATTAATTTCGGGCCGTTTAGTTGAAGTACCAAATATTGATAATATAACTGCTCAGAAACAAATCTATACAAAGCAACTACTATCTGAAGATATTTCTAAAATGAATTCATTCAACTTTGATTTTAACTCAGAAGAATCATTTTCTGATCAATTTGTATCATTTATGAGTGATCTTGGAGATAAAAGACAGAAAAAAATAGATGTTTTAACCAAAAGATTAAACGAAGAATACACCAATAAACGAAGGCTTCAAGAACAATTAGCAATAAATATATCTCGTATTTCTCCCACTTCCGTATTTACCCTCGCTTCTACAACATTAGCAGGTACCTCTCTGAAACTTCAAAATGATTATATGGACGCCGCATACGAATACCAGCATACCTATGAAAATTTTATGATTGAGAAAACAGGATTTTCACAATCAATTAAATTTAGCATGAAAATTGTAGGGGAAGAAAAGGAGAAATCTGAACGAATTGATCCTAATGAAATACCTGAATTTACTTTCGAAGGTAGCAATGCTACTAAAGCAGCAAGTGAAAGTCTACTTGATTTTGGCTTACTCTTCTTATTTAACCTTCTATTTTTTGGGATAGCATATATGGCTTTCCAAAAATACGACATCCGATAATATTGTAAATCTATTCTTTATGTTATCTTTATTAATTCAAAAAGAAATTAAAAATAAATTACTGAGTCATAAATACGAAGCTAAGTTTTATGATAGATAAGTACTCATAATAAAT
>JAYPYN010000039.1:14783-15381 GCA_038154605.1 Balneolaceae bacterium | reverse complement strand
TTACAAGGCAAGGATTCTGTAGCCTCTATGGTTACTTTTGTTGATGCAAAACCAAGAAAAAATGATTACAAACGGTTTAATATTAAAACCGTTCAAGGACCAGATGATTTTGCATCTATGAAAGAAATATTGACTAGAAGATATTCAAGGGTAATGAAACATAATGATCAAATTCCTGATCTAATTGTGGTAGATGGCGGAAAAGGACAGTTGTCATCGGCAGTAGAGGCGCTGAAAGAAATTGGGTTTTATGGACAATGTGATATTATAGGATTAGCAAAGAGATTGGAAGAAGTGTTTGTTCCGAATAGATCAGAACCATATATGATCCCCAAAAAATCATCAGCATTAAAAGTGTTACAGCAAGCTAGAGACGAAGCGCATCGTTTTGCAATAACATTTCATAGAAAAAAAAGAAAAAAAAGAATTCTTTCCACAGAATTAACAGCTATACAAGGTGTAGGCAATAAAAAAGCTAATCAGCTATTGCTAAAATTTGGATCTGTAAAAAAAATTAAAGAAGCAGATTTAGAACAATTAAAAGAAATACTGGGGAACAAGCTCGCTTATGAGGTATTTAATCATTTTAGGCATTGAT
>JAYPYN010000039.1:8415-14749 GCA_038154605.1 Balneolaceae bacterium | reverse complement strand
AATACCTCCAAATGTGTATATGTATCATAATTAAAAATTGAATCTAACATTTACATGTGATTTAAAGCTTTGAATAAGAAAGTTAAAATCAAACAAGAATTGATCTTTAGCATTCTTAAAACAATGCTTTTATTAATACACACATTACTATCAGATAACATAAAAGTTTGAACGTTATGAGCTTACGTAAGGTAAATACTGGATATAAAAAATATTCTGAACTCAGAGATCAAGAGTTAGTACGGTTATTTAGAAAAAAAGCAGACGAAATAGCATTTAATGAACTATTGAAGCGTCATCAAACAAAGATATATTCATATATCTTAAGTATGATCAATAATCCAGAAACAGCTAATGATATTTTTCAAGAGACATTCACAAAAGTAATTAGCAAAATGGACGCCACTTATAACGAGCAAGGTAAATGGATAGCTTGGGTAATGAGAATTGCACATAATGCGACAATTGATCATATTAGAAAACAAAAGCGTTATATTGACGTTAGTCAGTGGATTGATGAGGACGATACAAAATCTGATTATTTTAATCGATTAGCAGATGATAGTATAGTTGGTGCTGATGAATATATAGTCGAAAAAGAAACAAACCAAAGCTTAATGTCTCATATTAATATGCTACCTGAGGAACAACGTATTGTAGTGTTATTGAGGCATTATTATGACATGGCTTTTAAAGATATTGCAGAGTTAACAAATGTTTCAATAAATACGGCACTAGGACGGATGCGATATGCGTTAATAAATCTCAGAAAATATTTTGATGAGGAACGAGAAAAAGATCTAACACATGCAAAAAAATGAAGATGCTTGTATAAGATATCTTATGAAGGAAATGGATCCTTCTGCAGAAATCGAATTTGAACGAAACATGACCAAGGATGTTAATTTGTTAATTGAAGTTGAAAGCCTTCGAAAGACATACAATAAATTGGGATCATTAACCAAACATGTCCCTCCTAAAGAATTGATAGAATTAATTCAGAATCACGCTATTTCAGAACAAAAAAAACGAATTCATAAAAATAGAATTACAAGTGTATTAAACATTAAATATGTAGCATCTGTAGCTGCTACTCTTTTATTGCTTATCACCATTTCTTCTTTTTTTAAAGATAAGAATGAGGATGGCCTGAATCATTCATCAGCAACAAACATAAAAAATTCAACTTTAATAGACCCTTGGATAGAAATGAGGTGATTGAATTTATGGGTATAAGTAATACTTCTAACTCTATATCTGCATTTGATACAGAATTTATTCAAAGCATGAGTAGATTAACACTTGTAAATAGTGAAACAGGTTATTTGCCACCAACCAAAAGAGTTATCTTAACAAAAAAAATAAAATAAAGTTTTGTTTTAATTATAATTACAGTAAAATATGTGGATAACTTTTCCTAAACCTGTGAATAAGTAATTTTGTATGAGAGTTTGGCACGTTTTATATTCGTTCATAAAATAACGAATCATATAATAGGAAATTTATTTAATGGGCAAAGTAATTGCTATTGCTAATCAAAAAGGCGGAGTTGGAAAAACAACAACTGCAATCAATCTTGCAGCAAGTCTAGCCGCAATTGAACATCCCACTCTTTTAATAGATATAGACCCACAAAGTAATTCTACCAGTGGTCTTGGAATCGATTCAAAAACAATATCAAACTCTATTTATGAAATTTTAATTGGTAGCTCTGATTTAAACGATTCAATCAGACAGACAGAATTAGACTTTTTAGATTTGATTCCAGCACATATAAATCTAGTTGGTGCAGAAATTGAAATGATAGATCGAGAGGAACGAGAACAGATTCTCAAAAAGGCAGTTGCAGATGCACGAAAACGATACGATTTTATAATTATAGATTGTCCGCCTTCACTTGGGTTATTAACAATTAATGCTCTCACTGCATCCGATTCAATAGTAATACCTGTACAATGCGAATACTTTGCATTAGAAGGTCTTGGACAACTTTTAAATACAATCAAAATTGTTCGGCAGCATCTTAATCCCGACTTAGATATTGAAGGTGTTTTACTTACAATGTACGATACCAGAACAAGACTATCTAATCAGGTTGCTGATGAAGTGAAACGTTATTTTGATGACCGGGTATTTAAGTCTGTAATAGTTCGAAACGTTAGGTTAGCAGAAGCCCCAAGCTTTGGGAAACCTGCTTTACTTTACGATTCTATGAGTGTTGGCGCAAAAAATTATCTTTCTTTAGCACGAGAAATAATAAAAAAGAATCGCAAATTATTTAAAAATAGCCCCGTACTTTCGGCTTAATCGTATATAATGGCAACAAAAAAAGTTTTAGGCAGAGGTTTAGGTGCTTTCTTTCCAGAATACGATAGTGAAGATTCCACCAAAACTAAAAGTCCGACAACACAGATAGAAGGACCGAAAAAAACAGAATCTGATCCTTTAGATCGTGTAAATATAGTATTGGATGTTCCAGTAGATCATATTCGAGTAAATCCAAATCAACCGAGATTAGAATTTGATCAAGATAGACTAGAGGAATTAGCGGACTCTATAAAAAAACACGGGTTAATCCAACCGATAACAGTTCGATATATTGGAGAAAAAAGATTTGAATTAATAAGCGGTGAGCGTCGGCTTCGGGCTTCTAAATTAGCCGGTCAAACTACAATACCGGCATATATTCGCGAGGCTGATGACGAACAATCTATGTCCTTTGCTTTGATAGAAAATATACAGCGAGAAGATCTTAATCCACTTGAAGTGGCGATGGCTTATAAACGTTTAGTTGATGAATTTGATTACACACAAGCTGAGGTGGCGGTCAAAGTTGGAAAAAATCGCACTACGGTCACTAACATGCTTCGCCTATTAAATTTGCCAGATTTTATACAAGCCGCACTTATTCGAAACGAAATTACAATTGGGCACGCTCGTGCTTTAATAACATTGGTAGATTCTAAAGTGCAGGCATTGCTTCTAAATAAAATTATTCGAAATGGTTGGAATGTACGACAGGTTGAAGAAGCAGTACGTGACCTCACAAATCCATTAAAGAAGAAAAAGACAGTTAAGTCAATAGAAAAAAATCCATTTTATGAAGAAATATCTGGGCGTTTACGCCGTACTTTCAGTACAAAAGTACAAGTGAAACCTAAAGCTAATGGCGGAGAAATTAGTATTGAATATTATTCTGAAGAAGACCTCGAAAGAATCTTATCGATATTTGATTCGATTTAAATCTTCTGTTCTGTTTATTTTTCTTATCTCACAGATTAAGGTGATGTCTCAAAATCCTAATTTTGATAGTATATCCTTTGTAGAAAATATCACGGTAGAAGAAAAAATAGTCCCACAAATCTTTCCAAATCCTAAGGCAGTAATGAGAAAATCCATGCTTATTCCTGGTTGGGGGCAAATCACCAATAAACAGGTTTGGAAAGTTCCAATAGTTTATGGGTTGATTGGTGGGCTAACTTACTACAGTATTTCACTCACAAAAGATTATCATGATTTTAGAGCAGCGTATTACAATCTAAATTCAGATAACCAAGATTTTAAATTTGGGCCAACTCCAGCTTACCTAGAAAATATAAATTCTGCTAGTTTACTGAATCAACGGGATTTTCTAAGAAATAGAAGAGATTTTATATATGTGTCAATTGCCTTAGCATACATTCTAAATTTTGTTGATGCCTATGTTTTTGCACATCTAAGGCCATTTGATGTTTCAGATGATTTGTCTCTAAACACAAATTTTACACCCTCCACTAAATCAAGTATAATGGGAAACGAAATTTCAATTGTTAGTTTAAAAATATCGTTGAAGAGAAAAAGAAATTAAATCACTACTTATTATCCTAATCAAGGAGAGTATTTTAAAATACAGAATCCTCTAACCATTTTATCAAAATAAATTAACTGAATGGTTACTTTTGATTAACAAAAAAAAGAAATCTGAAAAAAAAGATAATAATTTGAAATTTATTTGAGTTAAAAGCTTTATAAGAAAGCTAATTTTTGATTAAATTAGTAGTTTTTCATGTTCAATTTAAAATTAACATTTTATGAAGGTAATTAAGAATTTACTATTCACAGTATTATTTGCGATGTTTGCAGTATTTTCAAACGCTCAAGAAGCAGATGCAATAAATGCGTATAATGAGGCGCTTAGTTTAGCACAAAATAAAGATTTTAAATCTGCGATTGATAAATTTGGTGAAGCTATTGAATTGGCAGAGGCTATTGGTAACACAGATATTGTTACTAGGTCAAAAACTCAAATTCCAAAATTATACTATCAAGAAGCTGCAAAAGCATTTAAAGTTTTTAGGAGTTCACCTAGTGTGTCAAACTTGGATGTCGCAATAGCCCAATTTTTAAAATCACAATCCATAGGAAACGAGTATTCTGATAGTGATATAAGTAATCGTTCAAGAGGTGTATTAGCTCAATTATATTTTCAAAAAGGCTCACTTTTATTAAAAACAGAAGATTATTCAGGAGCAGATGCCGCATTAAATGAAGCTATTAATGTTAATGCTAATTATGCGAAAGCATATTATCAAAAAGGATTGGTAGCAAAAAAACTTTTCGAAGGCGATATTGAAGCAATGCTTGCATGGTTCGATCGAGCTATTACTGTTGGAACTCAAGTAAACGATGCTGAAGTAGTACGTTTGGCTAATAATAAAGCTCATGCAGAGCTGTTATTTTTCGGATCCAAAGCTATTGAACAAAATCAATTTTCAGATGCTGTTGATTTGCTTCAACGATCATTAGATTATAATAATAATTCTGCAGATTCTTATTACAGACTATCGGAGGTATCCAATAAACAACGTAAATATGATAGTGCTATTCGCTTTGGAAATAAAGCAGTTGAACTAGAACAAGGTGGTAGTACAGATAAAGCTAAAATTTATTTTGAAATTGGTTTTGCTCAACAAATGAAAGACAATAAAGTAGATGCATGCTCTTCATTTACTAAAGCTTCTTATGGTTCGTTTAAAGCTCCCGCAAAACATAAAATAGAATTTGAGCTTAAATGCGAAGGAGCTAAATAAAAAAAATTAGTTTTAAATTTTTCTAAGCCTCGTAATTACTTTCGAGGCTTTTTTTGTTCAAAGACTTGCTCTATTTGATTTATTGTAATTGTAACATTCCATATCTTCGCGTCATTAACTCTACCACCTTACTTATCCAAATCAATGGCTAACCAATCAATTGATAAACTCTGTGCAGATACCATTAGAACCTTATCCATGGATGCTGTTCAAAAAGCTAATTCTGGACATCCAGGAATGCCAATGGGAATGGCTGACGTAGCCTATGTTTTATGGACAAAATACCTAAAACATAATCCATCCAATCCAGACTGGGCAGATAGAGACCGCTTTATTTTATCTGCTGGTCATGGTTCAATGTTGATTTATAGTTTGCTTCATTTAACAGGTTATGATCTTAGTTTAGACGATATCAAAAACTTTAGACAATTGGATAGTAACACTGCTGGTCATCCCGAATATGGAATAACACCAGGCGTAGAAATGACTACTGGACCATTAGGGCAAGGATTTGCAACTGGCATCGGAATGGCTATGGCAGAACGTTTTCTAGCATCTAGATTTAATAAAGAAGGGCATCAATTGATTAATCACTATACCTATGCTATTGTTAGTGATGGTGATTTAATGGAAGGTATTTCCCACGAAGCAGCATCACTTGCAGGACATCTTAAGTTAAATAAATTAATTTATTTGTACGATGCTAATTCAATCTCAATAGATGGTTCTACAGATTTAACCTTCACTGAAAATGTAGCTAAGCGGTTTGAAGCATATGGTTGGGATGTACAAGAAATTGACGGACATGATCATATGCAAATTGCATCTGCTATCGAACATGCTCAAGGTTCTACTTTACCATCCATAGTTATTTGTCGCACAAAAATTGGATTTGGAAGCCCTGCAAAAGAGGGTAAATCGAGTTCTCATGGATCACCACTAGGAGAAGAGGAAATAAAGGCTACAAAAGAAGTATATGGTTGGAATCCTGAGAAGCAATTTTTTATCCCTGATGAAGCTATGCAAGAATTTAGGCAACAGATTGATTTAGGAAAACAAAAAGAAGATGCTTGGAATTCTAATTTTGAAGCTTATGCCATCACATTTAATGATGAAGCAATGGAACTTGTTAAATGGCTAAGTCGCGAATTACCAAAAGATTTAGAAGAATTACTACCCATTTTTGATGCAGACGAAAAAGGAATGGCTACAAGAGCCACTTCTGGGAAAGTTCTAAATGCTCTAAAAGATGCACTCCCCAATAT
>JAYPYN010000039.1:7949-8405 GCA_038154605.1 Balneolaceae bacterium | reverse complement strand
ATGTTAGGTGGCTCTGCAGATTTGGAGGGAAGTGTAAAAACTAATCTGACTGGTGAAGGAGTTTTTAATGCATTGAATTATACTGGTAGAAATACTCATTATGGAGTTCGAGAACATGCTATGGCTGCTGCAATGAATGGAATGGCATTGCATGATGGTATAATTCCATTTGGTGGTACATTTTTTGTTTTTACTGATTACTGCCGACCTTCAATTAGGTTAGCAGCCTTAATGAAAGTGCCATCAATATTTGTAATGACGCACGATAGCATCGGCCTTGGAGAAGATGGTCCTACCCATCAACCAGTAGAACATTTAGCAAGTCTACGAGCTATGCCAAATGTATTAGTGTTACGTCCTGGCGATGCGAACGAAGTATCCTATGCATGGAAAATTGCCTTAGAAAATGCAAACGGACCATCTATATTAGTGTTAACAAGGCAGAATATTCCAACC
>JAYPYN010000039.1:3594-7939 GCA_038154605.1 Balneolaceae bacterium | reverse complement strand
TATGGGTACTGGTTCACAATTACATATAGCGCTTAATGACCAAAAAGAGTTTAAATCTAAAGTTTAAGATGAGAGAGTGGTTAGTATGCCTTGTTGGGAACTTTTTGCCCAACAATCGGATGAATATAAACGCTCTGTACTACCATCAACAGTTAGAAATAGAATTGCGGTTGAAGCAGGTACCTCTTTTGGATGGGAGCGATTTATTGGAGCAGAGGGAAGCGTAATTGGAATTGATACTTTTGGCGAGTCAGCTCCCTATCAAGAATTGTATGAACATTTTGGAATTACCGTAGAACGAATTGTTGAAGCAGTATTAAGCTAACTTATAATAGTTAATTCGTATCACATTAATTTAGCTTGCATTCTTTCTGGTCGATGAATGCAAGTAAACGTAACATCATCGGCAGGAGGAATGGACCCAATAAAATTTTCTAACGAGGATTTTATTTTGTTAATCACCGTTTTTGAATGCAATGATCCATATATCTCCATTAAGGATTCTATACGTGCTTCACCAAATTCGTCTCCACGTTCATTACGCGCTTCATTTAAACCATCCGTGTAAAATAGCACAGAATCACCCGGTTTAAAATGAAATCGTTTTACTTCTAAATACTTGCTTAAATTTTCTGTGGATGACATACCCAAGGCCAACCCATTGGCACGAAGATTAAATGTAGTATCGCGTTCTTTACTGTAATAAATAGGGATGTTATGCCCTGCACGGACGTATTCAAATTCTTGTTTATCATGAGGGAAATAAGCGACACATCCAGTAACAAAAGTTTTATCCTTGCGATTACTTTTCACAAAATCATTGAGTTGAAGAAATAAATCTTTAGGTGATGGTTGTTCTTTGTGGACTAAAAGATTTACTAAAGCTTGCATTCTTACCATATAAAGCGCCGCTGATAAACCTTTACCGCTCACATCTGCAATTACAATGTAGGTTCCTTTATCAGTATCGATTACATCAAGGTAATCTCCACCAACTTCTTTGGCTGTATGCGCAAACGAATAAATTTCCAAATTTTCTTTATTTAAAGATGTACCTGGCAGCAAGCTCAGTTGAATGTCTCGGGCAAGGTCAATTTCTTTTTGTACATCCGATTTCTCCAATAATTCTACTAAAAGAAGTAAAAACATTGATGTAAATCCAAAAGGGAGGAGTAAATTAGCAAATGGGATTACGGATACGGCATCTATAAACAATAAAATGTAATGCGCTACAAAACTAATACTGCCAAGTCCAAATGCAAGTCTTCTAGTGGGATTTAAGCGTTGAGTTAAATTAGAAAATAAGCGCATGAATTTTACATGCCCAGGAAGTTGTGTGCCTTGTTGGCGTTCGATATCTTCGACAGCTTCTTTGTATAATAGCTTTAAACGGTCTGTGTCGGCAGATAATTCTTTAGACATACGGTTTCGGTTCATACCCGATACGTATTCCTGGTAGAATTTTTTAGTGCCAAAATTTTCCTGTGCTTCGTTTTTTAAACTCAAGTTAAATTCTTTGGTTTAGTTTGGTGAGCGTTTTCGAAATTAACGATAAAAAGTTTAGTTTCTATCAGAATAATAGTTTGAAAATAAGAATTCATGTCAAAGAAATTACTTTTTTTATTGGATGGAATGGCATTGGCTTATCGTGCCCATTTTGCATTCATAAACGCCAATCTTCGTAACACTAAAGGGGTAGCAACAGGTCCAATCTTAGGCTTTGCAAATACGCTTGAAAAAATGTTAGCAGACGCTCAACCCACACATGTAGCAGTTGCATGGGACACGCACGCTCCAACATTTCGGCATAATGTTGATAAAAGCTATAAGGCGCAAAGACCACCGCAGCCAGAGGAACTAAAAGTAGGAATTCCTATCATCAAGCGAATGCTTACGGCATGGGGGATTTCTAATATTGAACAAGATGGCTATGAAGCTGATGATATTATAGGCACCATTGCTACTCAGGCAAATGTTACAGATGTTGACGTAATGTTGGTTACACCAGATAAAGATTTTATGCAATTAGTGCATGATCACATCAAAATAATGAAACCTAATAATAAAACAGGTGGATTTGATTTGGTTGATAGAGAAGGTGTGAAGCAATATTTTGGAGTTTATCCAGAACAAGTTATAGACGTTCTTGCAATACTTGGTGATACCGTAGACAATATCCCAGGTGTGCCAGGGATAGGCAAAAAAGGTGCACCTAAATTGATAGAGAAATTTGGTTCTTTGGAGGAAACCATCTCAAAAGCTGAAACAATCAGCGCTAAGCGCCAAAGAGAGGCTTTAATTGAGTTCAAAGAACAAGCATTGCATGCAAAGTTCATGGTTACTATCAAAACGGATGTTCCAAATACCATTGAATGGGAAAAGTTAGAATGGAAGTTTGATACTCACAAAGAGCTAGGTTTGTTTTTTAAAGAGATGGAATTTCGCACGCTAACAAAAAAATATTTGGGAGAACAAGCTCCCGTAGCAGAGCAGTCAGGAGATCAAGTTGATTTATTTGGCACCATTTCAGAACCTAAAATATTGAAGAAATTAGATTCCGAAAATTGTGAATATGAACTGGTTTCTACTATAGAGCGTGTACAACAACTAGTAATAGAATATATAAAAGCAGATGTTTTATGTTTTGATACGGAGACAGATGCCCCAAATCCAATACAAGCTGATGTAGTTGGATTTTCATTTTCTGTGGAAGTAGGAAAAGCAGCTTATATACCTGTTAATGTACCTGGTGGACTTGATGTAAAGATGGTTTGTGAGATTTTAAAACCATTATTCGAAAATGAACTCTCAACGAAAGTAGCTCACAATTTTAAATTCGATTATACCATCCTTAAGCGCAATGGCATCGAAATAAAGGGTGAACATTTTGATACCATGATTGCAGCATATTTGGTGGATGCGAATCAAAAAATTAAGATGGACGAGCTGGCTAAGAAGTATTTAGACTATGAACCGGTACCTATAACAGATTTGATTGGAACTGGTAGATCTCAGAAATCGATGGCAGATTTAAGTCCTGAAGAAGTGTATAAATACGCATGTGAAGACGCCGACATCACACTTCAACTATATGATATTCTTCGTAACCAAATGGAGAACGATGATTTAGAACAGGTTGCAGATGTGTGTGATTTCCCTTTGATACAAGTGCTAGGTACTATGGAACTACAAGGTGTGCGTCTCGACTCTGAAATGCTACATGTACTCTCTAAGGAGTTACAAGATGATCTCATTAAACTACAAATTAAGATTTTCGAGAAAGCAGAAGAAGAATTTAACATCAATTCACCCACACAATTAGGGGTGATTCTTTTTGAAAAACTTGGTCTTCCAGCTGGAAAGAAAACCAAAACAGGGAAATGGTCTACCAACGAGGCAGAGTTAACTCGACTTGCCGTAAAATATGAACTTCCAAGATTAATTCTAGATTTTAGACAATTGTCCAAATTAAAATCTACCTATGTGGATGCACTACCTTCCATGGTAAATTCACAAACTGGTCGCATACATACAGATTTTAATCAAAGTGTAGCTGCAACTGGGCGCTTAGCATCCTCCAATCCAAATCTTCAAAATATCCCCATACGTACAGAACGAGGACGAGAAACTCGAAAGGCATTCATTGCTGAAGATGGATACAAAATTATGTCTGCCGATTATTCGCAAGTAGAACTTCGGGTGATAGCACATATCGCCAAAGATGAAGCTATGATTGCAGCTTTTAAAAACGGGGAAGATATTCATGCAAGAACAGCTAAAGAGATTTTTAATTTAGAATCGTTAGCTGATGTCAGCGCAGATCATCGTCGAAAAGCAAAGGAGGTTAATTTTGGAATCCCATATGGTCTCAGCGCCTATGGTTTGGCTCAAAATCTAGGTATTGAAAACAAAGAAGGAAAAACAATGATTGAAGAATATTTTAACCGTTTTCCTAATATTAAAACCTATATTTCAGACACGCAAACTTTTGCAAAAGAACATGGCTATGTAAAAACCATACTAGGCCGCCGGCGCTATATTCCAGATATTACTTCCAGCAATTGGAGCCGTCGAGGTTTTGCTGAACGTGTAGCTATTAATATGCCCATTCAAGGAACTGCTGCAGATGTAATAAAACTCGCAATGATTGATATTGATAACTGGCTTATATCAACGAATAAAAAAAGTAGAATGCTTCTGCAAGTTCATGACGAATTAATTTTTGAAATCCATGAAAGCGAGTTAAAAGAAGTGCCTCCTAAAATAGTAGAATTGATGGAAAATGCGTTTCCAATGGATGTTCCATTAAAAGTTGAATCTGGAATTGGAGAAAACTGGTTAGAGG
>JAYPYN010000039.1:0-3584 GCA_038154605.1 Balneolaceae bacterium | reverse complement strand
CATTAGGTTGTAAATAATAACTTTTTTGAATTTTAATTGATCCAAAAATATTGAGATCAATTCGTGTGAAATTTATTTTTGGATCTTTAAAAGTTGATCTCTTTAGGGAATGAGAATCTATCTCTTCCTGTTTAAAATACATGTCAATTAATCGAGATTACGACGTTATTGTTATTGGCTCTGGAATGGGAGGAATGAGTGCGGCAGCACTTCTTGCAAATGACGGATATAAAGTGCTTATACTAGAGGCCGCACTACATCCTGGAGGATGTTCATCCTCCTATAAAAGAAAAGGATATGTGTTCGAAAGTGGAGCTACTACACTCATTGGGTTCGATGAAAACCAACCGCTTAGATTTCTAGAAGAAAAAACAGGTATTGAAATACCAAGAGTGGAATTGAGTCCTTCTATGAAAGTTTGGTTAGATGGAGAGCCAGTAACACGCTACAAAGACCGTTCGGAATGGGTAGAAGAATCTATTCGTGTATTCGGAAATAGAAAAGGACAGAAAAAATTTTGGAACCTTGCTTTTGGAATCGCTGATGTTGTATGGAAAGTAAGTTTACGAAATACGTTTTTTCCACCTAGAAAGCTCACAGAATGGATTAAATTGTTTACATCAAATTCACCTACAGATGTTTGGGTGTTGCCTTATGCATTTAAATCCGTGAATCAGATTGCGAAAAAATGTGGGGTTGCAACTCCAAAATTTTTACAATTTTTGGATGAACAATTAATGATAACGGCTCAGGCCAAAACAAATGAAGTTCCTTTTCTTTTTGGAGCTGCAGGCATAACATATACCAATTACTCAAATTTTTATGTTCCAGGCGGACTACTACAAATGATTAACACCATACGTAACTTCATTGAAGAAAGAGGAGGAAAACTTGCAACAAAAGAAGCAGTAATACACATTGAGAATTCCAATCAAAAGTATATACTGAGCACAAAAAAAGGTAACAAATATCAAGCTTCGGTTGTGATTTCTAATGCCCCAATTTGGAATATGGGAAATCTCGTCGATAATTCCATGAAAAACTACTTTGATAAAGAGTCTACACAATATGATAAAGCATGGGGTGCCCTTACTATGGGAATCGCTACCTCCGATACCTATCCTGATTCACTTGGCTTACATCATCAAATCCATTTGAATGGAGAAAAAGTGCCTTATACCAATTCAACATCGATTTTTGTGTCTATGAGTGCGCGTGGTGATAACGACAGGGCTCCGAAAGGAGAAAGAACCCTAAATATTTCTTGTCATGCATCCCCTGAATACTGGTTTGATATGAATGACTCTTACAACGAAAATAAAGAAAATGTTAAAATGGTTATCCTAAAAATATTGAAAGAAAAGTTACCGGGTTTTTCAAAAGCTCATATAAAGCTAGCAGATTTAGCTACACCAATAACTTGGCAAAAATGGGTTTACCGAAAAAAAGGCAGGGTAGGTGGTATACCTCAAAGTATGGCACGTAGCTTGCTTAAATGGACTCCAACGGAAACTCCATTTCAAGGATTGTATCTTGTAGGAGATACAACCTATCCAGGACAAGGAATACCGGGCGTAACTTTAAGTGGTATAAACGTATATTCCCGAGTTAAAAAAAATCACCCAAAAACTATTTTAATTTGAATCAATTTCAGCCCAATACAACATTTTCTTTATTTCCACCAGGGGTAAAGAATCTCATATTTATTAATGGTATTATTTTTCTAATTACCAAGAGTATATTTACAGGGCAGTGGACGTTATTAGGAGCTTCACTAGCCCCTTATTTTGCACTTTGGCCTATCGGAAGTGGGTTATTTTTCCCGTGGCAGTTGGCTTCATATATGTTTTTACATGCCGATATGAGTCATATTATTTTCAATTTATTTGCACTCTGGATATTTGGTCAAGCCATTGAAAACCTCTGGGGTACAAAAAGATTTTATGTGTACTATTTTTTAACTGGTATTGGAGCAGCAGTCATTCATATGCTTATTGGAGGATCCTCAGGGTATACAATAGGTGCATCAGGTGCGGTATTTGGTTTACTTCTAGCATTCGGAATGATGTTTCCAGATCGAACCATTTACATGATTTTGCCTCCTATACCAATTAAAGCAAAATATTTTGTGGCTATTTATGGAGTTATTGAGTTGTTCTCAGGACTATCCAGACCTGATAGTGGTGTGGCTCATTTTGCTCATTTAGGTGGCTTGGTAGTTGGGTATCTACTAATTAAATTTTGGAACATAAAAAAACCACAAATGTATGCGTAATATGATAATAAAAATGAGAAGTGAGGTTTAATATGGCATACGATTCATTTGGAAATACCGCCAAGAGAGGATTTATGAGAATGCCAATTGCTATTCGAACGATCATAGCAATTAATGCAATAATGGTTTTCATTCAATTGTTTTTCCAAGCACTAACAGGCAGCTCTCTTAGTATTTACCTTGGTTTTTTACCTGATCTATGGACTACTGTTACCCAACCTTGGAGAATGTTTACCTATATGTTTCTTCATTCTTTATCCAATCCCTTCCATTTTATCTTTAACATGTTATGGCTTTGGTGGATGGGGAAACCTGTTGAAGAAAGAATTGGGCCACGTAGTTTTCTAACACTATATTTTGGTGCCGGTTTAACGGGTGCATTAATCGATGTTATTGTAAGTTTGTTGGGAAGTCCTGTTCCAGTAATTGGTGCTTCTGGAGCTGTTTATGGAATTATGGTTGCATTCGCGATGCTTTTTCCTAGAACACCAATTATGCTTTTATTATTACCTCCTATAGAAGCACGATTTGTAGTGGCAGGTTTGATTGCTATCGATGTTTTACTGCTAAATAATGAAGATAATGTTGCACGATTTGTTCATCTTGGTGGTGCTTTGGGCGGTTACCTTTTAATGCGAGCAAGAGCTAATGGAAAGGATTTGAGTGTTATTCCAAGATATTTAGAATATCTTTATATGAAAATAAAACCGAAGGGCAAATCAGCATCAAAACCAAAAAATAAAAAAATGAGTATTGTTAGCGATGCTGAAATCATTGAAGAAGTAGACCAAACAGAGTTAGATGCAATCCTCGAAAAAATCTCAAAAAAAGGCTACGATTCATTAACTAAAGAAGAAAAAAGAAAGCTTTTTGAGCTTAGTAAAAAGAATTAGAAAAATCCCATATGTCGGCTATTGATAGGAAAAAAACAATACAAGTAGTAGTAGGTGATGTTGCAATTGGTGGAAACGCACCTATTGTAGTACAATCTATGACTAATACCGATACCGCAGATATCGATGATACAGTTAATCAGATTGATCATCTAAATAAAGCAGGTTCCGAACTTGTAAGAATAACTGTAAATAATGAGCAAGCAGCTAAAGCTGTCCCCTTCATCAAAGAAAAATTAATAAATAGAGGGGTTACGGTACCCATCATTGGAGACTTCCATTACAACGGCCATGTGTTATTAACAAAATATCCAGATATGGCTAACGCCTTATCAAAATTTCGGATCAATCCAGGGAATACAGGTACAAAAACAAGGGATAAAAATTTCTCAACCATTGTAGAACAGTCGATAAAG
>JAYPYN010000038.1:2105-15528 GCA_038154605.1 Balneolaceae bacterium | reverse complement strand
ATCGAAATGATTTTATGGGAGCAATCAATGAGGTGTATACCAACGGACCGCGTATTCATGAATTTCTAAAAGAGATGAATGAAAAAGTTCTTTCTAACTATGATGTGATTTCAATGGGCGAGGCAATAGGAGTGAATCCTGATCAAGGGTTACTGTATACAGGTGAACAACGTAAAGAGCTTCAGATGATTTACCATTTTGAACTTATGGCATTAGATTGGGGTAAAGGAGGTAAGTTTGATCCTAAGACATTCCAACTAACGGAATTCAAAGAAGTGTTTAGAAGATGGCACAATACAATGGGTAAAACAGGATGGATAACACTTTTTCTTGATAATCATGACTTTCCAAGAATGGTTTCTAGATTTGGAAATGACAAGAAGTACAGAGAAGAATCAGCAAAATTGTTAGGGACTTTATTACTAACCTTAAGAGGTACTCCATGTATCTATCAAGGAAGTGAAATCGGGATGACTAATGTACAATTTCCTGAATTAAGTGAGTATAAAGACATTGAGATAAAGAATAAGATAGCTGAATACAAACGAGAAGGAAAAGATCTTGATCAGCTAGAGAAAGTCATACACCAGATTGCTAGAGATAATGCAAGAACTCCTATGCAATGGAATGATAAACAACATGGTGGATTTAGCGAATCTGATTCGACTTGGATTAATTCGAATCCAAACTATTCCACTGTTAATGTAGAATCTGCACTTAAGGATAAAGATTCAATCTGGTATTACTATCAAAAAATGCTACAACTTAGAAAAGAACATAAAACACTTGTTTATGGTGATTATGAAGAATATATGATGGAAAGTGAGTCTGTGTTCCTTTACAAAAGATGGGATGAAGATGGATGTTACTTTATACTTCTTAATTTTACTGATCAACAGCAGTCTATTAAATCTATTGAAATGTTAGATCGAGCAGAATTACTGATTAGTAATTATGGGGATCAATATTTAAATGAAAACCTACTTAAACCGTGGGAAGCTAGTGTGTACATAATTAAATAAAAAACTATTTCTGATACACTCGAACCCAATCAACATACATATACTGTGGAAAAATGGTTGTTTCATCTGGTCTACCAGCCCATTCTCCACCTACCGCAATATTCAAAAGAAGGAAAAATTCCTCATGAAATTCGGAGTATATCTCATCTTGTATATCGGCTTCGGCATATGGTATACCGTTCACATACCATGAAAATTATTGAGCGTTCCATTCAAGATCAAAAAAATGAAAAACATCTGCAAAAGTGCCGGAATCTAATTTGAAATGTTGTTGTCCCAGCATGGCATGGTTCCCGTTTTCATCTGCATAATGAAAATTAGCTTCAATATTGGCGTTATCCTTAGAACCATAAAGTTCAAGAATATCAATTTCACCGGATTTAGGCCAAGGCGTGTCTCCACCATTTTCATCGATATTCTTACCAAGCATCCAAAAAGCAGGCCACATCCCCGCACCATAAGGGAGTTTAATTCGAGCTGAAATTTTTCCGTATTTCCAACTCTGTTTTTGTGCGGTATTTAATCGAGCAGATGTGTATTCATTCATCCCGTGCCTATCGCTCATATGCATAGCCTTGATAACTAAATTCCCATCTTCTACAAAGGAATTTTCTTCACTATCGGTATAGCGTTGCCATTCGTCATTAAATCGACCCGCTTTCACAACTTGCCGGTTCCAATTGTCAAGATTTAATGTGTCTCCGTCAAAGTTATCTTCCCATACAAGTTTCCACTCATCTGAATGAGTTGCATCGGATGCTGTTTTATTTTTCATGCATGATATATGTATTATAATTACAGAGGTTATTAGTACAAGAATATATTTTTTCATAAGCCAACTTCATTCTTTAAAATTGCTAAAGCTTGTATTCTAAGCTATTGAATATTATTTGAGATAAAAAGTTATTAAGCTTGAAAAAAATAGTAGGCATTGAGATTGATCATATAGTACTGGTATCTTAGATAATAGATATAGTTTTGTTAATTGAACCAATAAATATTCTGCAATGACACACGAAGAAATACTTGATCTCTTGGAAGATGGTGAACTCCGATCTGCTAACCAACTTGAAGATGGCACTTGGGAAGCAAATGTAGAAGTAAAAAAAGCGATCCTTGAAGCATTTAAAAACGGTACTAATGCCTCCTATGAGGGTATTTATGAAGGTTTTGTAGACAAACATAATTTACCGCCTCAATTTTTTGAGCCCGAAGACGGAGTTCGATTAGTACCAGGAGGTTCATCGGTACGAAGAGGTTCTTTTGTAGCACCAGGAGTAATAATTATGCCACCAGCCTATGTAAATGTAGGTGCTTATGTTGATGAAGGATCCATGGTAGATTCCCATGCTTTGGTGGGCTCCTGTGCACAAATTGGCAGGAATGTACATCTATCGGCTGGAGTTCAAATTGGAGGTGTATTAGAACCAGTTGGAATGAATCCTGTAATTATTGAAGATGATTGTTTTATTGGTGCCGGCGCTGTTATTGTAGAGGGAATTTTAGTTCGAAAAAAAGCTGTAATTGCTCCAGGTGTTACTCTTTCGAAATCTATTCCTGTTTATGATGCAGTGAAAGAAGTAATTCGAGACAGAGGCGCTGAAATTCCTGAAGGAGCAGTGGTTATTCCTGGTACAAGACCCATGAAATCTGCATGGGCAACCCAGGAGGGGTTAAGCATGGCATGCCCTATTATTGTAAAATATCGAGATGAAAATTCAGATGCTTCGCTAGAGTTAGAAGATGCATTAAGGTAAATCAAAGATTATGGTTTTACTTATAGCAACTTAAATTATTAATAATAAGTATGATAAGAGAAAACTTGATATAGTTTGAAATAGCTATATTCAAAAGTTTAATTCTATATTTTGGATCAAAATTATGATCTGTAATAAATTATTTAGTGACTTCTGTAAATGACCTTTCTGAAAGTCTCATAATTCGATTCCTTATGGGGTATTCATTGATTTCAAGAACACTATCCCACATAATTTATGTGCCAGATTGAATGATAATTCTACGATAAACAGATTTTCTACCAGTAAAAAAAGAATTACTAACTTATAGTGATGATACTACCATGCTATAAGAATAGCTTTAATCTCGTTTTACTACATCTAAAAAGCCCAACGTAAAAGGGTGGGCTTTTTAAAGATTGTTAAGATTTTAGCGGCTCTTATTTAAACTTCTTTTGCTTCTTCCGATTCATCTTTATTTTCATCGGTAGCTTCAGGAGTTTGAGTATCCATTTCAACCCAATCAAAAGCTAAGTCATCTCTAGACTTATTCATTTTAATTTTAATAATAGAGCCTTCTGGTTTTTTGTGCTCTAATAATTCTTCAGCTAATGGATCTTCAATATACTTTTGGATAGCTCTTTTCAGAGGTCTAGCTCCGTATTTCGGGTCAAAACCACGATCGGTGATAAATTCTTTAGCGCCTTTCGTTATTTCAACGATGTAACCAACTTCTTTTATTCGATCAAATAATTCCACGGACAAAATATCAATGATCTGGAAAATATCTTTCTTTTCTAGAGGTTTAAAGGTGATCACATCATCGATTCGATTCAAAAATTCAGGATTGAATACTTTTTTCAAAGCATCCTGTATGGTTGTTTTCATTTTTGCATAATCGAAAGCAGTTTCGTTGATATCCCCAAAACCAATTCCTTTACCCATATTTTTGATATCGCGTGCACCAATGTTTGATGTCATGATAATGATAGTATTCCGGAAATCAACTCTACGACCTAAGCTATCGGTTAGAATACCATCGTCAAGAACTTGAAGTAATATGTTGAATACATCGGGATGTGCTTTTTCAATTTCATCTAAAAGAACAACACTATAAGGTTTTCTTCGAACTTTTTCTGTAAGTACGCCGCCTTCTTCATACCCAACATAACCGGGAGGTGCCCCAATTAATCGAGAGACAGAGAATTTTTCCATATACTCGCTCATGTCAATTCTGATGAGCGCTTCGTCTTTATCAAACAAATATCTAGCAAGTACTTTTGCCATTTCGGTTTTTCCAACACCTGTTGGGCCTAAAAATATGAACGAACCTATTGGTCTAGATGGGTCTTTTAATCCTGCTCGCGTTCTTTGAATTGCTTTTGTTAGCTTAACAATGGCTTCGTCTTGTCCAATAACTTTTCCACCAAGCTGTTCCTTCATTTTTAGAAGTTTCATGCCTTCATTTTGGCTAATTTTGTTGACTGGAACTCCGCTCATCATAGCGATTACAGATGCTACATCTTCTTCATTAACATCGAATACTATACTTTCACTTTCTTTTTCCCACTCTCGTTGAGATACTTCTAGATCTTCAATTAAGCGTTTTTCTTTATCACGTAATCTAGCGGCTTCCTCAAAGCGTTGTTTTTTCACCATTGAGTTTTTTTCAACGCTAGTGGTCTCAATTTCTTCTTCTAATTGAATGATATGTTTCGGAACAGTTATATTTGCTAGATGAACACGTGCTCCAGCTTCATCTAACGCGTCTATAGCTTTATCTGGTAGAAAATGATCCGTGACATATCGATCCGTTAATTTTACACATGCATCTAGGGCTTCTTGTAAATAATTGACGCTGTGATGTTTTTCATATTTACCTTTAATCTGTTCAAGAATAGCCAAGGTTTCTTCTGGTGTTGTTGGATCTACCATTATTTTTTGGAATCTGCGTTCAAGCGCACCATCCTTTTCGATAAATTGGCGATATTCATTTAAAGTAGTTGCTCCAATTGCTTGTATATCACCACGAGCAAGGGCAGGTTTTAACATATTCGATGCGTCTAAAGAACCACTTGCGCCTCCAGCGCCTACAATAGTATGTAGTTCATCGATGAATAAAATAACGTTATCTGTTTTTTCAAGTTCAGTCATTACTGCTTTCATGCGCTCCTCGAACTGACCTCTATATTTGGTGCCTGCAACTAATGCAGCTAGGTCAAGTGCAATAACGCGTTTGTCGTAAAGAACTCGTGATACCTTGCGTTGAATGATTCTAGCTGCAAGACCTTCAGCGATGGCAGTTTTGCCAACACCAGGTTCTCCAATTAAAACGGGGTTATTTTTTTTGCGTCGACTTAATACTTGTGCAACACGTTCAATTTCTTTGTCTCGACCAATAATTGGATCTAGCTTTCCTTCTTCTGCCATTTGCGTAAGATCGCGTCCAAAGTTGTCTAATACGGGTGTTTTTGATTTATCCATACGTTTTTCTCTTGCAGTACCTGTTCCTGATGATCCCTTAGATGGAGGGGGGCTTGCGCTTGCTGTTATAGAATCATCTATGTCTGATTCTTCTCTTGATTTACCGGATATAATTAAATCCAATTCTTCGCGAACCGAATCATAAGAGACATTGAATTGTTGAAGAATTTGGGCAGCTATATTTTCATCATCCCTTAATAAGGATAGTAATAGATGTTCAGTACCAATAGTATCGCTTTTATATAATTTTGCTTCCAGATAGGTAATTCTTAGCACCTTTTCGGCTTGTTTGGTAAGTGGAATATTTCCAACTGTAACAGAACCACCAGTTCCACGAACAGTATCTTCGATGGTTTTCTTTAATTTATATAGATCGCAATCGAGATTTTTTAATATGCGTACAGCCACGCCATCTCCTAATCTTACAATACCTAGAATAAGATGTTCAGTTCCTATATAATCGTGTCCCAGACGTAACGCTTCCTCTCTACTGAATTGTATTACATCACGAACTTTGCTAGAAAAATTTCCCTCCATGTGATAAGTCCTTAAATAAATATGAAAAATTCTATTCTTTTAGGGCAAAAAACGCGCCAAAAATAAATTTAGTTCGTTTATAAATTAATGTAGTAGTGCATCGATGGAAATGCAAGCCAAATCAAGTGATATTATTAAAAAAGAGGGCTGCCTGTCATTTCTTCAGGCTGATCTATTTTCATCATTTTAAGAAGAGTGGGAGCAACATCGGCAAGTATTCCCTTAGTAAGTGCAATTTCTTCCAAACAATTAATCAAAATACAGGGAACCAATGCCGTAGTATGGGCAGTGTGGGGGCTACCATCTTCTTTTGTCATTTGATCTGAGTTTCCATGATCGGCAATAACAAGAGTACGATATCCATGAGTAGTAGCGGTTTCGATAACTCGTTTTAATTGCTTATCAACAGCTTCTATAGCCTTAATTGTGGCTTGCATATCACCAGTATGTCCCACCATATCAGGATTGGCGAAATTTAAGATTACCAAATCATAAAAATTTCTAGAAAGTTGTTTTACCAATGCGTCACCTACCTCAGGGGCGCTCATTTCTGGTTGAAGATCATAAGTGGCAACTTTAGGACTAGGAATAACTAATCGATCCTCTCCTAAGTTTGGTGTTTCTTCCCCGCCATTAAAAAAATAGGTAACATGTGGATATTTTTCTGTTTCAGCAATTCTGAATTGTGTTAACCCTTTTCCAGAAACCCATTCACCTAATGTGTTTTTTAGCATTTGAGGTGGATAAGCAACATGTACGTTGGTGAAAGTAGCATCATATTGAGTGAAACAAGTGTAATGTAGATTTAAATGTTCTACAACTTCAAATTCATTAAATCCTTCTTCTTTGAAAGCTCGTGTAATTTCTCTTGCTCTATCTCCACGTATATTATAGAAAATTACCGTGTCATCTTGTTGTATTCTGGATTCCAGTTTTTTGGATAAAATAATCGGATTAATGAATTCATCCGTGATTTCGGCTTGATAGCTATGATCAAAAGCATCTTCAGCATGCTCAAAAAACTCGCCAGTTCCATGGACTAAAAGGTTATATCCTCGTTCCACTCTTTCCCAGCGATTGTCACGGTCCATGATGTAGTATCGACCAACTATTGAAACAAGTTCCCCAACTCCAATGTTACTTGCTTGTGTTTGGAATGCTTTAGCATACTCTTTACCGGAACGGGGAGATGTATCACGCCCATCTGTAAACGCATGCACATATACATTTTCAATACCGTGTTTCTTGCATAACAGTAAAAGTGCGAACAAATGATCGTTATGGCTGTGTACGCCACCATCAGAAAATAAACCCATTAAATGAATTTTATTTTTTGCTTTCGCCGTTTCTATAGCTTTTAGAAGCTCTGTGTTTTCAAAGAAGAGATTTTCTCTGATTTCCATGTTAATTCTTGAAAGAGCTTGCCAAACTACTCTACCCGCACCAATGTTGAGGTGCCCGACTTCGGAATTACCAAATTGACCATCAGGTAATCCCACATCTTCACCGCTGGCAGAAAGTTGTGTATGTGGATAGGTTTTAACTAACCAATCATAAAAAGGTGTGTGTGCATGATCGATTGCACTAACAGAAGAGTCCTCAGCTATCCCGAACCCATCTAAAATTACTAGCATTGCTTTTGAATTTTTCATGGGAAGAAATCCGAATGGGTTCGGTTAGTGAGTTATAAATTATTTACGTGCTTGGTTAGGCGTGCTTTTTTACGAGCGGCATTGTTTGGGTGCACAATTCCTTTTACGCTCATTCTATCGATGTAAGAGGTAGCCTCTTTCAATAAAGTTTCAGCATTCGCCTTGTCAGTCTCTACAAGCACTTTTTTTATTAGGGTTCGCATTTTAGAACGACGCGCTGTGTTGTGCGCATTTCTTACTTTGTTCTGTCGAACTCGCTTGATTGCTGATTTATTTTGTGGCATGAATTACAGTTTATGTTACTCTAAAATTATAAAGACTTCAAAATTAAGGTTTCCCTAAATACTAAACAAGAAATGATTGTATTATAAATGAAATAAACTTAATTTAGCCGTTCTGTATGATAACTGTAATTGATGGGCCGGCAGGATCCGGTAAAAGTTCAACAGCTAGAGCTGTAGCCGATAAACTTGGAATTCAATATTTGGATTCCGGAGCATTATACCGTTCTGTCACGCTCATGTACATCGAATGCAATCATAACAGAAACACGTTCTTTGATCAACTTAAAAGTATCGATTTATCTTTTGAATATTCAAATTCTACTTTTTTCGTGTATTTGAATAGCAAAAATATCACAAGCGATATACGCTCAATGGAAGTATCGGGAATGGTAAGCGAGGTAGCTTCTATGCCCGAAGTGAGAACATTTGTGAATTCTATAATGAATGAAGCCATTCCAAAAGGCAATTATATTGCTGATGGGAGGGATTTAGGAACAGCTGTATTCCCTAACGCATCATTGAAGTTTTATATGATTGCCGATATTGAAACTAGAGCGCATAGAAGATTATTGGAATTAAAAAATCAAAGTTCCGATGTAACATTGGAACAGATTTTGCAGAATATTTCAGAAAGAGATCAAAAAGATAGCTCTCGTGATGCAGATCCTCTAAAGAAAGCAGAAGATGCCATCGAAATTGATACCAGTTCTTATAAATTTGAAGAACAAGTAGATTTAATTTGTGAAAAGATAAAACCATTAATAAATTCATAACCCAAATATTAACCTTATCCCATTACCGAAAGCCGGTTGTGAGGTAAAACATTAACAAATATTAAAATGTCAGAAGACAACAAAGAAAACATCGAACAAGAAGAAGTAAAAACTGAAGAAATTACCTCAGAAACGATCACTGAAGTTGAAGCGGTTGAAGAAAATCCTGTAATTGAAGAAGAAATTGTAGCTGAAGCTACCGAAGAAATTGATGAGCCTACAAGTGAAGAAGAAACTATGGCTCATGTATTTAGTGGTGATGTTGAAGGCGAAGTGTATACTTTCGATCAGTTAGATACACCCTCAGATGAGTACACAGCTGATGAGTACAATCAATTGATTGGAATGTACGAGAATACGCTAAATACTATTGAAGAGAAAGAAATTGTAACAGGCCGTATTGTTTCTATTGATCAAAAATATGTAGTGATCGATATTGGATTTAAATCGGAAGGTATAATAGCAGTGAACGAGTTTTCGAATAAATCTCTCGAAAACATGGCGCCAGGTGATGAAGTTGAAGTATTCTTGGATCGAGTTGAAGATAAAGAGGGGCAATTAATTCTCTCAAGAAGAAAAGCGGATATATTACTCGCTTGGGAAAAAATTGAATCTGCTCATGAAACGGCAGAAGTTGTTGAAGGACTTATCAAGCGTAGAATTAAAGGTGGAATGGTCGTGGATCTTTTTGGCATAGACGCATTCTTACCTGGCTCCCAAATCGATGTGCGACCTGTTCGCGATTTCGATGCTTACGTTGGAAAAACCATGGAGTTTGCTGTTGTTAAGCTTAATATGGTTGCAGAAAACGTAGTTGTTTCACATAGAGCATTAATCGAATCTGATCTTGAAGAACAAAGAGAGCAAATTTTGGATACCATTGAAAGTGGCCAAGTTCTTGAAGGTGCAGTTAAAAATATTACAGATTTCGGTGTATTCATCGATCTGGGTGGTGTTGATGGTCTTCTTCATATTACAGATCTTTCTTGGGGGCGTGTTGATAACCCAAGTGAAATCGTTCAACTTGACCAACGCTTAAATGTTGCGGTTATCGATTTTGATGAACGTAGTAAACGAGTATCTCTTGGACTAAAGCAACTTCAGCCACATCCATGGGAAGAAATTCATGCGAAATACCCAGAAGGAATGAAAGTTCAAGGCCGTGTAGTATCTATCGCTGATTATGGTGCATTTATTGAACTTGAAAAAGGGGTAGAAGGGCTAATCCATATTTCTGAAATGAGTTGGACTCAGCACATAAAACATCCTTCTCAATTAGTAGAAAAAGATGATTTTGTTGAATGTGTTGTACTTAACATTAACGAAGATGAAAAGAAAATTTCACTTGGTGTGAAGCAACTCACCAGCGATCCTTGGGCTGATATTCTTGAAAGATTCCCAATTGGTTCTAAGCATAAAGGATTTGTTAGAAATTTAACCAACTTTGGAGTATTTGTAGAGCTTGAGCCAGGAATCGATGGTTTGATCCACGTTTCTGATTTAAGCTGGGAAGACAAAGTTGAGCATCCAAACGAAGTAGTTAGCAAAGATCAAGAAATTGATGTTGTTATCTTAGGTGTTGATTTCGACAACAGAAGAATTACCTTAGGACATAAGCAAGTTCTTGAAAATCCTTGGGAAAAATATGCTAGAGAGCTTACCCCTGGTACAAAAGTAGAAGGAGAGGTTGTAAAAGTAACCGATCGTGGAGCTTTTGTTAAGTTGGAAATTGGTGCAGAAGCATTTTTAAATATGACTAAAGCAGTTGATGCAACCTTTAAAGAGGGACAAAAAGTGGAAGCTTTTATTCTTAAATTTGACGAAACTGCGAAATCTATAGACTTAAGTCAGCTCGATACCGATCAAAAGAAAGCAAAAAAAGCGGCAAAGAAAGTTGCCGAACAAGCTGGAATAGAGACGGGTGCTCCAACACTTGGAGAAATGAGTGGGTTAGCTGCACTTAAAGAAAAAATGGAAGCTGAAGAAGCAGCTGAAGCAAAGAAAAAGAAGAAGTAATCAAACTACTTACGAAAATTGATAGCCCCGGCTTAATTAAGTCGGGGCTATTTTTGCTAATTCAAATAAAAATATACGATTTTATTACCAGTATCTTTTTTGCTTCTTACCTTTTTTCCATGTTCTCGATTGAAAGCATATACTATATTTCTAGCTGTATTTAATTCATTTTCATTAGAGTAGCACGCTTGTATTGCATCACCACCAGGCTTTAATTTTAATAATGCATCAACTAATGGGGCATATTTAGAGCTTTTTTTTCTAGACCCAGATATACTGCCGCGAGATACTAATTTAATTTTCATAATACTGTACGTTGTATCGTAAAATTATATATATACAATAATGTATTAAATGAAAATAAAAAAATGAAAAAATCTATGGTACTTGAATATTTTGCATAATTTTTTCTACGATATTTTCAGCTGATATGTCTTCTGCTTCGGCTTCAAAAGTTGGAATAATTCTGTGTCGAAGAACATCCATAGCGATGGATCGCACATCTTCTGGTGTTACATAAGCCCTATGTTCCATAAATGCATGAGCTCTAGCGGCCAAATTTAAATTTATTGTTGCACGAGGAGAAGCTCCAAAACTTATTAAATCCACTAAATTATCCATTCCATAATTTTTTGGTTTTCGAGTGGCAAAAATTAAATCAACAATATATTTTTCTACTTTTTCATCAATATAAATTTCATTTATAGTTTCTCGTGCTTTAAGTATAGTTGTTATATTAACTACTTTTCTTAAGGAAGTTTTTTTACCTGTACGAGCCATTCTTCGCATAATTTCTAATTCTTCATTTTCTGTAGGATAGCCAATTTTTAATTTTAACATAAATCGGTCTACTTGGGCTTCAGGCAGAGGATAGGTACCTTCTTGTTCAACGGGATTTTGTGTGGCAAGTACTAGGAAGGGTTCCTCAAGTTTAAACGTTTCTTCACCAATTGTTACTTGTTTTTCTTGCATAGCCTCAAGTAATGCACTTTGTACTTTAGCGGGCGATCTATTAATCTCGTCTGCTAAAATAATATTCGCGAAAATTGGCCCTTTCTTTACGAAGAAATCACCTTCTTTTTGATTGTAAATGAGTGTACCAATGAGGTCGGCAGGAAGTAAGTCAGGGGTGAACTGTATTCGCTGAAAATCAGTACTTATAACCTTTGCTAAAGATGATACCGTAAGAGTTTTGGCTAACCCTGGAACGCCTTCTAGAAGAACGTGCCCATTAGTTAATAAACCAATTAATAGACGATCAATCATGTAATGTTGACCGATAATTACCTTATCAAGTTCTTTTCTTATGTCGTCAATAAAAGTACTACTCTTCTCAATTTTTGCTTGTAGTGCTTCTATATCTATTACTTGTTCTGTCATCATATTTTTCATGGTTAAACTTTTATAATGTTCTTAAGTTCTTTTGTTTTACTGAAACCATCAAATATAACACATGGATATTTTACAATCTTTTTTATTAGGTCTTATTCAAGGATTAACTGAATTCTTACCAATAAGTAGCTCTGGTCATCTCGCACTAGCAAGATATATCTTAGGGAATGATACTGAAATGGGAATTACATTTGAAGTGGTGGTTCATTTTGGGACACTATGTAGCATAATGATTTTTTATAGAAACGAGCTCTACAGCTTATTGGAGGCTGGGGTTAGATTTATAAAGGCTCCATCGGTAAGAAAAAATGATCCCGAAATTAAAATCTTGGGTTTCATTTTAATAAGCATGATACCCGCCTTTGTCGTTGGATTTACTTTAAAAGATTCTATTGAAAGTATATTTATGAATCCATTATTAGTATCAGGAATGTTAATATTAACAGGTATTATTCTTTATTCAACAAAATTTTATGATAAAATTGATAGTGATATGACTACTAAAAAAGCTTTTTTTATAGGGATTTCTCAAGCTTTTGCGATGATTCCAGGTATTAGTAGATCGGGATCAACTATTTCTACTGCATTATATTTTGGTTTAAATAGAGAAAAGGCTGCGAATTTTTCATTTTTGATGGTAATTCCAGTGATTGGTGGTGCAATGATTTTACAAATGAGGGAGGCAATCGAAGTAGGAATTAATATTTCAGATATTTTAAGCCTGTTAGTTGGTTTTTTTACGGCATTTATATCTGGATTTTATGCTTTGAAATACTTGATTATTATTTTAAAGAAACAAGGATTTCACTATTTCGCATATTATTGTTGGGTTGTTGGTGGTCTTGGCATGGTATGGTTTATTTTTTTCGGCGTTTAATGATAAAAGGTTTTTTATTGAGTAAGGATTTTTTTTTGATTTAGAACATGTATCCAGTTGAAAGATAAATACCATATCCTTCTTTTGAAAATCCCACATCTACTCTGATAATGAAATCTTTTGTAAATAAAGATGCTAAACCACCTAAGCCAATAGTCGTTTTTAAATCATTTTTGATAACGTTTAAACCTTCTTCGTTTGCAAAAGTACGACCTGTGTCAATAAATAAACTCCCGCCAATTTGTGTATTTGATTCTGGGATTTTAAATAGCCATGTTCTTAGCTCTGTATTCAACAGTACTAAATTATCATCCATAAATCTTTTACTTTCGTAACCTCTAAGCGATTCATTTCCTCCAGCGGATGAAAGTTGCCAATAAGGGACTTTACCATTTGTAAACCTTGAAAATAACCTTGTAGCGAAGGTAATGTCTTTAACTAGAAAAAAAGTTGTATATGTCCTTATGTCATTTTCAATAACACGGAGATTATATTCACTTCCCCACATTGAATCTCCGAATTCAAATTTACTGTGTAAATAAGTTCCTTTTTTGGAATGTATTTCATGGTCTCTTGCTTCCCAAGTTAATCCTATACCAATTATTGAACTAAATCCTCCATCTATCCCAGTAGGTTTCTCTATCATAATC
>JAYPYN010000038.1:0-2095 GCA_038154605.1 Balneolaceae bacterium | reverse complement strand
TAATCAATTGATTAGGATTATTATCCCAAGGGGTTTCGTAATGAACATTGAATATAAAGTTTATAAATAATTGTTTTTTGGAGTTGATTTTTTTTAGTAGTACCTGAGCATCACTATCAATGTCTATGTAAAAAGATTTAAACTTATAATATTGTGAAGGGGCATTGTCTGTCGAATTTATCTTTCCATAGTTTCCAATGCCATAAAAGGTGTCTTCTAAAAAGCGTGAAATAGATAATTCTGTTTTTTGGCGAATTTTTGTTCCAAAAATTCTGGGTTTATCACGAAAAAATTTAATAGAGGCTAATCCATTAGTAGAAAAAATACTATTTATGGTGGTATAGCTGTAGTATGGAGAGATATCATTTTTGTAGGTAAACCAGCTCGCAACTCCTCCTCCTATAATTCCCAAATCTGAGTCATATGATACAGCTGGAAGGAAAGCAAAATTGGAAGTATCAGCAGTTGTTACTTGAGCGAATGTACTATAACATAGTATAAGATTAAAAATTACTGAAAACGTCGTGCATATAAGGCGTTGAATAATAGATGTTGCCAATGATTAGATAAATATAAAAGTGACCAATAAATAGATTGGAACTAATATACAAACCGACCAAATCATATATCCACCGAAACTAGGCATTTTTACCCCATTTTGATCGGCTATGGATTTAACCATAAAATTGGGAGCATTTCCAATGTAAGTGAGGGCACCAAAAAATACTGCACCAGCAGATATAGCAACTAATGTACGTGACATTTCTGTCATCAAAAGTTGAGCATCTCCACCAGCAGCATTAAAAAACACGAGGTAAGTTGGGGCATTATCAAGAAATGCTGATAACAGTCCTGTTATCCAAAAAAACATGTAATTTATAGGTTCTCCAGCACTATCGAAAACGGCACTATTTACAAATTGTAAGGCTCCCTGTCCATTATTAGCTGCTTTTAGCATAGCTATTGGAGCAATGATAGTTATAAATATTCCTGCAAATAATTTCCCCACTTCCTGTATTGGGAACCAGTTAAATCCATTTGCAGCTCTGCTTGCCTTTGAGGTTAATTTCCAACTTATCCAGGTTAGCAATAAAAGTACAATGTCTCTGATAAGATTTGCATAAGTTACGTGTACATGGTAGATAGTAATCTCCCCTAAATGCACTAATCCAGAAAATAAAACAGCTCCAACAACTCCTAAAATCAAAATAAGATTAAAGCTTCCTTCAAGACCTAAAGGTTCTGATCCGTCATCCTTAGGTGGTGTATTTGTTTCTCGTTTATATAAATAACTATCCCACACATAATATACTATCAAAAGTAAAACCGACACAAAAGCCATTTCCCAAAACAGATTGGTAGTGGTCCAAAAGAAACTTACACCTTGTAAGAAACCAAGAAATAGTGGCGGATCGCCGAGTGGAGTTAGAGAGCCTCCTACATTAGCCACAAGAAAAATGAAAAAAATGACGACATGTTTTTTTGTATTTCGCCATGCATTAGCTCTTAGAATTGGACGTATTAGTAGCATGGCTGCACCGGTAGTTCCCATCCAACTCGCCAACAGAGTGCCGATTAATAAAATCCCAGTATTAACTTCAGGAGTCCCTTTTAAATATCCTTTAATTCGGACACCTCCAGATATTGTGAATAGAGCTAATAGTAAAATTATAAATGGGAAATATTCTAATAGATAGGCATGTAATACCTCATATAATGTTGCTTCGAAACCAAAATAAAAAATCATGGGAATAACAAGTAATGATCCCCAAAAAGCCGATATTTTCCCGAAGTTATGATGCCACCATTCTTCATTGATTAACGGGCAAATAGCAATAGACAATAAAATTCCTGCAAACGGAATTGTCCAGATGAGACTTAATCCACTTCCATCAATACCATGTGTGCCAGACTCTGCAGCATGTATGTAATCAGGTATAAATAATAATCCTAACATTAAAAAAAACATACAAATTATTTGTCTAAAAGAAATTGGCATAGCTTGAAATTTGGTTTGATAAATTATCGGTGGAAATCAACATAACTATAATATGTACAAGATTTATGATCTTTCAATTTATTACATCAATTATTC
>JAYPYN010000037.1:14414-15570 GCA_038154605.1 Balneolaceae bacterium | reverse complement strand
GTGTAATATCTACTTCAAATTCTGATGGAATTCGAGAAGGTAAAACACGGATACGCATAAATTGCATGGGCTGAAACAATCTACCTCCATTTTCTACCACTCCACGAGCAGTTCCCTTTAAATTAAATGGTACTCTTAAAGTAACTTTATGACTGTCTGAGAGAACGTAAAAATCTGCATGTATAGGGCGATCTGTGACAGGATCAAAATCCGTTCTTTTTAGGAGTGTTTTATATGTTTTCCCATTAACAGTAAGCTCTTGTAGCTTAGTCTGTTTTTTTTGGAGAATTTTTTCTAGCTCTTTTTCATCTACAGAGAAGTGAATATTCTCTTCAATCTCTGGACCGTATAATACGGCTGGAACTCGTTTTGCTTCTCGAAGTTCACGATTTACTTTTTTACTGAGTTCCCGAGGAGAGCCCTCAAGTTTTACAAATTGTGGTTGTGACATTTTTTATTTACAGTTGTATTAGTTATCGAACAATGCACTGATGGTATCATTGGTATGTATTCGTTGAATTGCTTCAGCAAAAATATTAGCAACGCTTAGAACCTTAATTTTATCAGAAGGCTGGCGCAGCGGTATAGTATCAGAAACCAATAAGCCATCAATGGGGGAATCTTCTATACGCTGAAAAGCTGGCCCCGATAGAATGGGGTGTGTACACATGGCAACAATGCTTAAAGCTCCTCTTTCTTTCATAGCAGCCGCAGCATTAGTTAATGTACCAGCAGTGTCAATCATATCGTCTACAATCAAAACATTTTTCCCTTCTACTTCACCTATGATATTCATAATCTCAGATTCGTTTGCATTGGGTCGTCGTTTGTCGATAAAGGCGAGTGATGCACCAAGTTTTTTAGCGTAAGAACGAGACATTTTCAAACTTCCAACATCAGGTGCTACTACCACCAAGTTCTCAATTGGATTTTTTGAAAGATGATCTATAAACACTCTACTTGCATACAAATGATCAAGTGGAATGTCAAAAAATCCTTGAATCTGTGCAGCGTGCAAATCCATCGTTAACACTCTGTCAGCTCCAGCTTCTACTAATAAATTAGCCATTAATTTGGAGCCAATAGACACCCTCGGCTGATCTTTACGATATTGTCGAGCATATCCAAAATAGGGTATTACTGCAGTAACACGTTT
>JAYPYN010000037.1:0-14404 GCA_038154605.1 Balneolaceae bacterium | reverse complement strand
ACCGTATTCCTTTGCTATAGCTCTTGCTAGGGCAGGATTACTGGTACCAGAGAATATTGCGAGAGGATTTTCCAAAAATTGCTAGCACTGAATGATTCAGGATTACATAAAACAAAAACAAATGGATACTTGTTTTTTGAGTTTGTTGCCCGGGGAGGACTCGAACCCCCACATACTGGACCAAAACCAGGTGTCCTGCCATTAGACGACCGGGCAAATCAAATCGTTGACAGACACCAAAGATAAAGACACTTTAAAAATCAGTCAAGACGAAATTATATTATTTAAAATCTTACATCTTGCACAAGATATCGTTTTACAATAGGCATTATACTGATAGATTAGCCCAATTTTATTTAAAGAATGTTCGTCAGTTAATTTATTAAACAACCCAAATTTTCTAAGTATAGTGCATGGAACTTTTATTTTACTCGTATTCCAAATCTCATATACCCGATGTTTTAAACCTTGGGAATGAAATATTATTCCAAGTGCATACAGAGCTGGTAAAAAAAAGGATACAAATAATCGGTGATTGTGAGTACTTACATTTAATGTGCAGGCTTCTAAAATATCTTCCCAAATGACGTTTATTTTAGTTGAAAAGAAATAATCAAGATTTGTTTTTTGGATGAAAATATACATATCAATAGCTTGCTTTAGTCTGTATTCAGGAAAATTCGATTGCCTATTTCCCTTCCTTTTCCAGTCTAATTCTGAAAGCAACGACTGGATGAGCCGATCTTCAATTTCTTCATCTAGAGGTTGGGAATCTACTATATATGTGATTATCGATGTAGCAGCTTCTTTCATTGGATCACGATTGGATGGCACCCCAAGAGCATCGCAGAGGGTTATGAATAATGCATGCTTCCATGATTCTGAAGGAATTGTATGCGGATCAAAATATTCAAAGAAAATTTCGACTTTTTTTGCCAAATATTCTTCACTCGCTTTTTTTATCTGTTGATCAAATACCTCTTTGGAGATAGAAATTATATTTCCAGTACAAGGCATATATCCATCTTCAATTTTATCGGTGTACAAGACGGGCAGATGATCAATGATATTAAGAGTTGGGATTTGGTGGCCTAATGAAGTAGTTACTTTTGTAATGTTTCTTGATTCTGCAACAACATGTAATACTACATTATTATAATTTTTATCAAGATGATGACCATGTACATACCAATCTTTAGAGTGAGTATGAATTTCTACTGCACCATAATGTGTTAGCCCCCCAATTCGTATTTTAGCATCTTGAAAGTCTGGACCATCTAAATGATTTTGCTCTCCAACATCCAAGATGGTGACTTTATCTCCCTCTTGTGTCGTCAATTCTCCATGTTTAAGTGCAAGATTCTTCCAACACACATACAAAATTTCTTCTTTTATTTTCTTAGCATTAGGAGACATCTTTCATATCTGCATCATCGAAGTGAACATCTTCTGTGGCTTCATATAAATCTGGAATAGAACCTTTAATATTTTCAGCTATCTTACCCAATTTTTTTTCACTTTCTTCCATAATCTGATTCCCTTTACCCTCTACCCAATGTTTTGCACCACTCGATTGTTTAGAAATCCATCTACGATTATCTCTCCCACTTTGGGGGGTTATCAATAACCCTACTACTACGCCTGCTGAGAAAGATACTAGCGAGGTTGTAATTATACTTATCGTCTTGCTCATAATTTTTTACTTTGTAGTTAACACTGTTAATTAATTTCTTTGATCTCATAATTTACTATTTCATATTCAAATAGTTAAATAAAATATTTTACCTTACAGCATTAATGAAATAGTATTATAATGCAACATATTACCCTGATGGATCACTTACACATTCATCGAACGATAAAAAGACTTGCCATTCAGGTATGGGAAAAAATGGGGGAATACCAAGAATTAGTAATTTTTGGGCTTAATGAACGTGGGTTTGCTACTGCCAAAAAATTAATCGGTTTATTGGAACATATTTCTGATCAACAGATAACCCTACATCAATTCAACGTTGCTGATAAAGGGCAAAAGATCTCCATTCCTAATTGTACAGAAAAAGCGGTTCTCATCATTGATGATGTAATCTTTTCTGGTAAAACTATGTTTAACGCACTATCGAACATTTGCTACTCTAACGAACCATCTTTAGTTGAAGTTTTAACCTTGTTAGATCGAGGTCATAGAACCTACCCCATATTAAGCGGCCTTACAGGAATGATTGTACCCACAAAATTTGGCGAACATATTGAAGTCATTTTAGAAAAAGGACATCTAAATGAAGTCGTACTATTCAAAAATTTATAACTCATAAAGTTACATTTTAGCTATGAAACAACTTATTTATAGCATAATCTTTTTTGGAATTACTATAAACCTATCCGCACAAGAAGCGGTAGTTATTCCTGATACTCTAAATAATGAATGGACCACATCTTGGGTAGCAGGCTTGAACGGTGCCCAATCAAACTACAATAATTGGGCAGCCGGTGGATCTAATAACATAGCCGCTACTTTTTATTCTAAGATAAGCAGTGCATACAGAACAAGAAATTTCAGTTATGGTTATGTTTTAAATCTTCGATATGGAATTACAAAAATTGAAGGTAAGGACAATAGAAAAACAGACGATCGTTTAGCTACCGTACACAGAGCGTCATATATCCTAAATTCGAAGAATACTATGAATATATTCATTGAATTTAGTTTTATAACACAATTTTATGATGGGTATGATTATTCCACAGATGAACGTTTGAGAGTTTCAGATTTTATGGCACCAGCATATTTTTCTCAAAATATTGGCTTCGCTTATACCCCAAAAGACTACATTTCGTTGGAGGCTGGACTTGGACTTAAGCAAACAATTGTAAATGATGATTCCCTCATACCAAGTTTTGGCGTTGAAGAAAATAATAGAGTATTTTCGGAAGGTGGTTTACAGCTAGGGATAAGTTTCAATAAAGAAATTATTACTAACGTAAATTATACAAGTCGTTTTGAAACTTTTTACAACCTTAATAAAAGTTTAGTTAGCACAGATATCTCTTGGGCAAATGAAATCACTGGTAAAATCAATGATTATCTTTCTACTTCATTCCAATTTGAATTGGTATATGATGACGATATAATTCCAGATGAACTACAAACAAAACAAATTCTTTCTGCTGGTTTATTAATTACTTTTCGTTGATGGATGATACCTCACGCTTATTATTAGAAAAAACACTGAATGACTTTCAACAATGGAAAGATTCATTTGGTGCTTTTTCTACCGATAAAAGCCTACAGGTCAATCCTTTCATATTTGAAAGGACACTGTCAGAAATCGCTCATCGACTCAAAGGAAATTATCCTTTTCATCATCCCAAATATGCGGGACAAATGCTAAAAACTCCACATGCTATTGCTTGGGCTGCATATTCTTTAGCAATGACCATTAATCCTAACAACCATGCTTTAGATGGCGGACCACCCTCTTCGGAAATGGAAAAAGAAATTATTGCTCTACTAGCAAATTTCTTTGGTTATGGAGAACAGTATTTAGGTCATCTTACATCAAGTGGAACCATCGGAAATTTAGAGGCCCTCTGGATTGCTAGAGAAATACATCCAACAAAAAAAATTGGATTCTCTAACAATGCACACTATACCCATGCTAGAATGTGTAGTGTTTTAGGCGTAGAAACTTCTATAATTCCACTTGATGAACAAGGAAGTTTCATTTTTTCCGAAGTGGATGCTCGCCAAATAGGCACTTTAGTTGTTACACTGGGAACTACTGGTTTAGGCGAAGTAGAACCGCTTGAACAAGCATTATCTTGGGCTAAAGAACATGGAATACGCATTCATATTGATGCGGCATATGGTGGTTTTTTTAGATGTTTAAAGAATTCAGAGTTAATTGATGGAACTCACTGGAAGTTGATGCAGGAAGCAGATAGTATAGTTGTAGACCCACATAAACATGGGCTTCAACCTTATGGATGTGGTGCTGTACTTTTTAAAGATCCGTCTATTGGAACTTTCTATAAACATGATTCCCCATATACTTATTTTACTTCAGATGATCTACACTTAGGAGAAATAAGCTTAGAGTGTTCTCGTGCAGGGGCTGCTGCAGTTGCGTTTTGGGCTACACTCCAATGTTTTCCTTTAAAGGAAAAAGAAGGTTTTGGACCAATCCTTGCAAAATGCAGAAAAGCCGCTCTTCAAGGCTTTGATTTGATGAAAACGAGCGAAAAACTTACCGCCTATAAAAAACCTGAGCTAGATATATTAACCTATTTTTCTGTTGGTGAATCAACATCTAGCACAAGCCAAATATCTGAACTTTCAAAGAAAGTATTTCAAAAAGGAATGGATGACCACTCTTTCTTTTTATCTTTATACAAAGTTCCAAGTCCTACCTTTGTACATTTTCATCCTCAATTTAAAGCTGATTCAGACACCGTTACTATCCTAAGGAGTGTACTGATGCGCCCTGAACACGAAGCTTTTATACCAGAGCTGATTAGAAGAATAGAAGAGGCTGTTTAAAGTTTACTAGGCCTTATATCTATTTTGGCTTGAATAAGCTCCAAAATGAATTACCAAATATATAAGCGAGAAAACCAAAACTTACTATTCCAAAACCTAAGCTAACCCAAGTAATTAATCTCAGTTCCTCAGAACCAAAACGCAAAAATTGGAGTAAACCAATGCAACCAAAAATTATGCATCCTATGAGGATACCGAAAACAAAATGGCATCTTTTGGTACTTTTTTCTCTTCTATAATCTTCTTCAGAAGAGATATGTATCTTCAACTAAAGTTCTTTCTAATTAAAAAGCTTTTTCGTCAAAGCCGAAGTCTTTCCAAAATCTAGGAGTAAACTTCATGGAGCAATATCCAATGAGAGACGAACCTAGAATAATACTTATCCACAGAGAGCTATTCATTTCATCATATTTCCCAAGATTCATTAGTAGGAACATACAGATACCAAAAATAAATCCTCTCAAAAATAATTGAAATTTGTTGTTCATAATCTATTAATCTTAATTATTTGTTTAAGTTGATAATATTGAAATCTAATCAAGAAACAAACTCCCAAATACCTAACATCCTCTATTTATGTACAATTGAAAATTGATCATTCTTAATTGATCATTGATCTTTACTTAAACATCAAAAGAAATCCCTTGAGCTAATGGCAATTCTGCTCCCCAATTAATCGTATTGGTTTGCCTACGCATATATGCTTTCCAAGCATCAGAGCCTGATTCTCTACCACCACCTGTTTCTTTTTCTCCTCCAAATGCACCACCAATTTCTGCTCCACTTGTTCCAATATTTATGTTAGCAATTCCACAATCAGAACCGGCTGCACTTAAAAATCCTTCTGCTTCACGCATATTTAAAGTAAACATAGAAGAACTCAGGCCTTGTTTTACTCCGTTTTGTAATGCAATAGCTTCATCCATCGACGAATATTTCATCAAATAAAGAATGGGGGCAAATGTTTCTTCTTGTACTATTTTAAAATGATTTTCAACTTCGGCTAGTGCTGGACGAACGAAATTTCCCGCTTCTTCTAGAGCCTCTCCACCAAAAATAACTTTACCGCCCTCTTTTTCAATTTCTTTTAAAGCATGTTGCATGGCATCTACTGCGAGTTGATCAATAAGGGGGCCTACCAAAGTTCCTGGTTCAAGAGGATCCCCAATAGAAATATTCTCATAAATATTAATTAAGCGTTCTTTTACCTGATCATACACCGATTCATGGATAATCAATCTTCTGGTAGAGGTGCAGCGTTGCCCAGCAGTACCTACAGCTCCAAACACTGTGGCTCTAACACTCATCTCAATGTCGGCGTTTTCGCTTATGATGATGGCGTTGTTTCCTCCCAATTCGAGAATGGTTTTGCCCAATCTACCACCAACTGTTTTAGCTACTTCTTTACCCATTCTTATAGAACCTGTAGCTGATACCAAAGGAATACGCTCATCTTCCGTCATCCACTCGCCAACCTCACGATCTCCTGTTACCAAATTAAATATCCCTTCGGGCAAATTATTTTCTTTAAGTACTTTAGCAACAATTTTTTGAACAGCTACACCACATAAAGGGGTTTTCTCTGAACCTTTCCAAATCATAACATCACCACAAACAGCTGCTAACATTGCATTCCAGCTCCATACTGCAACTGGGAAATTAAACGCTGAAATTATTCCCACAATCCCAAGTGGATGCCACTGCTCATACATTCTATGATCAGGACGCTCACTATGCATGGTTAATCCATATAATTGTCTACTCAATCCAACCGCAAAATCACAGATATCTATCATTTCTTGTACTTCACCGAGTCCTTCTTGGTGAATTTTACCCATTTCGTAGGTCACTAATTTACCTAAAGGTTCTTTAAATTCGCGCAGTTTTTGACCTATTTGGCGTACAATTTCACCACGTTGAGGTGCTGGCATTGTTCTCCATACCAGAAAAGCTTCCTCTGCTTTTTCTATCACCATATCGTATTGTTCGCGAGTAGTTATACTCACATTTGCAATTTTCTTACCATCTACTGGTGTGAAGCTTGGTATCACTTCTTTACTTTCAAAGTTCTGTAAGCCTGTGCTTGTTCCCGCATTAACTCCTTCTATGCCAAGCTTTTTTAAAAAATCCATTCAGTTTATTTTATTCATTGGTACATTAGCTATACAAAGATAGTTATTTCAACAATTGTTTTGTTCTTTTTTATAAACCCAGTTATTCATTTTTTAAAATGAGACCGAGCTCACAAGCACATATCTCTTTAATAAGGAAATTAAAACATCGTAAATACCGAGATAAAGAACATCGATTCTTAATCGAAGGTAAGCGAACGGTATTACAAGTTTTAAACAATAAGATTCTACATGTAGAGTCTATTCATATTAATGCTAATCAATTAAATGAGTTTGATGACATCAAAGGAAATTTATTTTCACTTGATTCAACAATTTTTGATTCATTATCTAATACAGAAACACCTCAAGGCATAATTGCTATAGGCAAAATTCCAGAACCTGTTTCGTTAAATAAATTAGTACATAGTTCTGGAATTATTGTTGCCACTGATGCGCTTCAAGATCCTGGAAATATGGGAACCATCATTCGGTCATCGGCTTGGTATGGAGCATCAGCTTTACTAGTTGGATCAGGTTCTGTGGATATTTATAACCCAAAAGTGGTTCGAAGTACTGCTGGAGCAACAGGAGTTATCCCAACACTTTCTTGTACATTATCAGAAACATTACCATTATTTCAACTGCATGGATGGGATATCCTACTTTTAGATAATAATGAAGGTGCACAATCTCTTGTAAATCATACCATAAAAAACAAAACAGTGCTTATCGTGGGTAATGAAGCAAATGGAATTTCAGATGTGCTTAAACAAGAATCGTTTAAACGAGTGTTTTTACCTTCTAAAGCAGCAAGTATGCAGGTAGAAAGTTTAAATGCAGGAGTTGCGCTAAGTATTGCTCTCGCGATTTTGGATAAATAATTAATGATCGCATGCACATTGTACAAGTATGTAAACTTTTTAATAAAAATTAAGAATAGTTATCCACACCCATTGCATCTGGACGTGGCTTTGATTTAATTCACTAACGTTCTTTTACATCATCTACAACAATTTGGCGGTTACGCTTTTATAAACCCATTTGCCCATGCCGAGAAAGAAATCGAAGAAAATCTTTGTACTCGACACCTCAGTTCTTTTATATGATTATGAAGCAGTAAGAAATTTTGAAAAAAATGACGTTGCAATACCTATTACGGTCTTGGAAGAGATAGATACCTTCAAAAAAGGTAATACTGTAACGAATTTACATGCCCGAGAATTTATTCGTTATCTGGATGGAATTTCTGATGCAAATCTTCTTCAAGATTGGATTCCTTTAAACGGTCGAAGTCATGGAAAACTAAAAGTTATCAGTAATGGCGGAGATCATGTGGATGCCAACAAAGTATTTGGTTCAAAAAAAAATGACCATGATATACTTAATGCTGCTCTCCGGTTAAAAGCAGATCATCCACAAGAAAAAGTAATTCTAGTATCGAAAGATATAAATCTAAGGCTTAAAGCTAGGGCATTGAATATTGATGCTGAGGATTATGAGACTGTACGTGTGAAGGATATTGAAAAACTTTATAAAGGTAAAACAGAACTTACTTTAGAAGACCCTTCTATAATTAGTAAGTTTTATGAGAAAAATAGAATACGCCCTAAAGAGTTGATGGAGGCAACGCCTCCGTGTAATCACTATTACTTAATAAAAAGTCACGGTTCCTCTGCTTTAGGATGCTATAACGCGAAATCGAAATATATTGAGGGTATTGAGGCACTAAATGCTTACGGTATAATTCCACGTAATGCTGAACAAAATTTTGCCCTTCATGCGTTAATAAATCCAAAAATAAAGCTCTGTACCGTTACAGGCTCTGCTGGAACCGGAAAAACATTGTTAGCTCTTGCAAGTGCCTTAGAACAAAGAAGTGGTTTTAAACAAATTTACCTCGCTAGACCTATTGTTCCTCTCAGCAATAGAGATATAGGATATCTCCCTGGAGATGCAAATCAAAAAATTGATCCCTACATGCAACCCCTATGGGATAATTTAAGCCTTATCAAAAATCAGTTTAAGGAAACAAGTAAGCAGTACAAAAAAATTGATGAAATGATACAAACGGAGAAACTTCGTATTGTACCACTTGCCTACATTCGGGGAAGAAGTTTATCTAATGTGGTTTTTATTGTGGATGAAGCACAAAATTTAACTCCTCATGAAATTAAAACCATCATCACACGTGCAGGAGAAAATACTAAAATCATATTTACAGGAGATATTTTCCAAATTGACACTCCTTACCTAGATGCAGAAAGCAATGGCCTCTCCTACTTGGTAGATCGTTTGCATGATAATCCTTTATATGCACATGTTAATCTTGAAAAAGGCGAGCGGTCCCAATTAGCCAATATTGCTAGTAAACTGTTATAACTTACAAAAATGGTAGAGATTTAGTGAATCTAGACATAGAATAATACCTAGATTCCTTTAATCACTAACCATTAATTTAATTTGAAAAAGTATTTTGAGCTAGATAAGAATTTGCATGTTCAGGATTAAGATGCTTTACTAAATACCGAGTGCGAATCTTACGATAATGTGCCCCATGTTCGCCTCTAATTCCGTGTCTATTTCCAGGATAAAACATTACATCAAAATCCTTATCAGCTAATATTAATGCATTAATAAGCATTATAGAGTTCTGTGGATGCACATTATTATCTGTACTTCCATGTATGATCATTAAATTACCTTTCAAATTTTGTGCGTATGTCATTGCCGAACCTTCATCGTAACCTGCGCTATTCCTTTGTGGGGTATCCATATAACGCTCTGTATAAATGGTATCATAGCTTCTCCAATCGGTTACTGGTGCCCCAGAAACTCCTACATGAAATAACTCGGGATAACGAAGCATTAAAAGTGCCGTCGCATATCCACCATAAGAATGTCCATAAACCCCAACTCTACTTCCATCTGCATAATCACGTTTTGTAATTTCTTTAATCACCTGAGCGTAATCATCAATTTCATAAGTTCCAAGTTTACCATAATGAAGTGTTGCAAATTTCTTTCCTCTATTACCTGAACCACGATAATTTGCACGTACTACTATAAATCCAAGTTGTGCCATTTGCTGATAACTATCTGCATTTTTGTAGGTATTGGTAACATCCTGATATCCTGGACCACCGTACAATGGAAGCAAAACTGGATATTTTTTGTTGGGATCGAAATCTACTGGCTTATAAATAGTTGCTACTAATTCTTCAGATCCATCTGCGGATTTAAAAAGCATTAATTCCGGTTTCTGAAGATTATTTTCTTCTACTTTTTTAGTATCAGATTGCAACATTTTTTTTACAAGAGAGCCATCATCTTCATATAAATTAGATTCATAAGGAAAATCAAAACCTGTGAATAAATCTACATAATATTCACCAGAGGCATTCATACTAATGGAATGGCGACCAGCTCTTTTGGTAAGTTGTTGTACATTTTTTCCATCAAAATCTACTACATAGAAATGACTTTCTAGTCCCATATTAGAATATGCAGTAAAAAATACCTTTTTATCCTCCTCATCTACATGTATAATACTTGCTACTGGTTGTTCTCCCTGAGTTATTCTATGGATGAGGCTTCCATCAAAATTATAATGATAAATATGATTATAGCCATCAATTTCTGAGGTCCATATGAACGTCTCTTCATCAGAAAGCTGAATAAAATTGTCATGTAGATTTATATAAGCTTCTTCTTTTTCTTCAAAAATAGTTCTTACCGTTTTAGAAGCTAGATCGTATGCTAAAAATTCTAAATGGTTTTGTTGCCTATTAAATCTTCTAAAGGTTAGCTCGGAACCATCATTCCTCCAAATTGGTCGAACAATGTAATTATCGGCATTGGAATTAGTAGGGATTTCTACAATCTCGCCCGATTCTATATCTACAATAAATAATTTAAGAGTAGGATTTTCTTCACCTGCTTTGGGTTATCTCATTAATTCCAAACCCGTTTCAAATTCCAACTCATGAATAACTGGATATTGAAACACTTCTGTTTCATTATATTGCAGATACGCTATTTTTGAATCATCTGGTGAAAACCAATAGGCGTCTCGTTCACCAAATTCCTCTGGATATACCCAGCTAGGTCTACCATTCATTTGCTCCTCACTTCCAAGGGTTAACCTTTTTTCTTCTCCTGTTTCTGTATCTACTACATAGATATCATACCCTTTTACATGAGCAAACTTAGAATAATCATGTGAATAAGTACCATTCCAAAGTTGAGACGCTTCCATATTCCTCATTAATTCGTCTGTATAAAGTGCTCTCTCCACTTTTGGTTTAATCAGTTTTCTAAGTTTTTTTTCATTTAACTCATACAAAAAATCAGAACCCTCTATTGTAAACAATATTGCTTCATCATTCATTACAAATTCAAATTCAGAAAATGGATAACTTTTAGAATCCATGCCTGTAATCACATTGTATTGGTTAATGATACTCTTCTTTTTTTCTTCATCAAAAAGACGGCTCTGGATGTCAGTTTTTGGTTCAACTTTATAAAATTCAATTCCTTCATCTTCCATTTTTACTTCCAAATACCCCATATTCGCTGGCAACCAAGCTAATCCAGATTGACCACTATAGCTCACAAAAGTTCGTGAATTCATTTCATTATACAAATCAATTCCGGATAATTGGGCACGAACTGGTAAAACAAATAGTGTTATAAAAAGTAGTGTTCCTAAATATAATCGCATTCTTTCCTCTTTATTTTTAATAGCTCTAAAGATAGGTTTCCATAGAGCAACATAGAAATTTATTTAGTTAATGTGTTTAAAATTATTAATTGTGCTTTTGCTTCTTTAAAATAAACAAGACACACTTTTTTATTGGTAAAATTTAAAGCGTGATGATTTTTACATTTTCAAGCTTTCTTCCTAAGAAACGTTCGGCTAGTTCCTGAAATCTTTGAGGTCGATCGCTCACAAAGCAGTTGAATGACCCACCTTGCTCGTTTTTTAAATCTAAATTTGTTAATTCTTGGGATGCAGCTTCTGCAATAGATAACGCAGAATCAATAATAATTATATTTTGGTGGGCCAAAATTTCCCTAATGCATGGCTTAAATAAAGGATAATGAGTGCATCCTAATATCAAAGAATCTATTCCAGATGATTCTAGCCCAGATAAATATACTTGGATGGTTTGTTTTGCAATTTCGTTATCTGTCCAGCCTTCTTCTGCAAGGGTCACCAACATAGGGCAAGCTTTTTGAATCACTTCAATGGTATCATCTAAATTCTTAATCGCTATCTGATATGCATTGGAATGAACTGTGGCTAATGTGCCTATCACACCTACTTTTTGATGATTTGGTTCAGCAAAAGCCATATTTGATCCAGCTGTTATAACATCTAATACAGGTATATCGCCAGCTAACTCACAAATTTCTTTCTTTGCAGATGCAGACACGGTATTGCAAGCTATAAGAATCATTTTTACACCTTTTTCTAACAAAAATCGTGTTATTTCAAGAGCATAATTACGAACTACGGATTCCGATTTTATACCATAAGGAACCCGAGCTGTATCTCCAAAATAGATGATATTTTCCTTAGGTAGAACATTCATAACCGCTTTCGCCACGGTGAGCCCTCCAATACCTGAATCAAAAATTCCTATAGGTGCCGTCTTATTTTTCAATATTTTCTAGAACTATTTTTAAACTTGGAATGTATTCATTTCTTGAATCTTAATTCAACATAAGCTTTTTGTTTTCGATGCGTATTTTCACACTTACTTTTCTTCTTTTTTTTACTCCCGTAGTAGTTCTGGCACAAATTTCAACGGATACCCTCAATGCTGAAATTCCCGAAATTGTAGTTGTTGGTTACGAAACCAATACAAATATTCTCGAAACACCTGTTAGCATTGCAATTGTGAATGCTCAAACAATTAATACATTAGATGCATCTAGCGTATTGTTTGGGATGAATACCATCGCTGGAGTTGTTATGGAAGAACGAGCCACTGGAAGTTATAGACTGGCTATAAGAGGAAGTTCCTTACGCTCGCCATATGGAATTAGAAACGTGAAAGTGTATTGGAATGGAATACCATATACCGAACCCTCTGGAAGTACATTTTTAAATCTATTGGATGTTTCGAACATGCAATCCTTGGAAGTAATCAAAGGGCCAGCAGGTAGTTTATTTGGCGCCGGAAATGGTGGCGTAATCCACATTGAAAGCACACCACCCTTTTTGCACGATCAGATTACAAGTTCATTTTCAGTAGGTTCATTTGGAAGCTGGTCAACAAGGCTATCTGCCCATAATCGTTTTGATAATGGATTATTATCTTTTAAATATGCCACTCAAAACACCGATGGCTATCGCGATCAATCATTTTTAGATCGACAGGTTTTCGAAATTACTGGCACCACTGAATACATTAAGGACAGGGAACTCAGTGCCTCTGTACTATATTCTGAATTAAATTATGGAATTCCTGGTGGCCTTAATGCCGACCAATTTACATTCGATCCAACCCAAGCACGCCCAGGAAACTCATTTGCTTTAGGAAGTGTAGATGCCAATGCAAGTATCATCCAAGAGGCCCTTATTTTTGGAATTACTCATGATGCCAAGTTTAATAATCGGTGGGTTAATTCCTCGTCTATATTCGGCACCTTTAGTGATTTCCAAAACCCTTTTATCTTTGATTATAAAATCGATAGCAGAAAAAGCGGTGGATTTAGAAGTGTTTTCAAACATAATCTTAATATAGGTAAACAACATGCTGAGATAAATTTTGGTACAGAATATCAAGCTTCTAGCTATTCCTCTAGGAATTTTAAAAATGATACTTCTAAGATTGGATCACTTAATTATGATGATCTTTTGAAGGTACAATATTTAACAAGCTTTGCTTCTTTAACTCTCGATTTGAAACATGGGTGGATCATTAACAGCGGTTTAAGTTTGAATATAGTGGGGTATGAAATTAATCGATTATTTACTACCCAAGACAATGATGTTACTGGGAAAATTGGAATTGATTTTGATCCTCAAATTATACCACGGTTATCGATCGCAAAAAATTTGAATAAACATACGATAATGTTTTCAGGCTTCGGATATGGATTTTCCCCTCCAACAATAGAAGAAATTCGCACGAATGAAGGGAGTATTAATCAAAATCTGCAGCCAGAAATTGGATTTAATATTGAATATGGAATTCGTGGATACGCCTTTAAGGGTAGATGGGGATTTGATGTTACCACGTTCTTCTACCGCCTCAAAGATAGCATTGTACAACAACAATCCGATCGTGGAACAACGCTGTTCAGAAATGCAGGCAGTACAAATCAGTTAGGCGTAGAAATCAATTCTGATCTTATCCTAGTTGATCATCCAAAAGGCTTTATAAAACGTCTGGAGTGGAATGTAGCCTACACATTGAATCATTTTAAATTTGATTCTTACCTCACCAATGATGGTGATTTTAGTGGAAATGATTTAACAGGCGTAGCACCACATATTGTATTCAACATGATTTCAATCTCCGAAAGAGATGGGTTTTATGCTACTCTTTCCCATCGATTTAATGATAAGATCCCGCTAGAGGATGATAATTCAGTGTATTCTGAAGCTTATCACCTTGTTCAGACTAAACTTGGCTGGAAGGGTACAATCCTGGATAATTTGGATGCGAATTTTGGTTTTGGGATAGATAATCTTCCCAATGAAACATACAGTAGAGGATTCGATATCAATGCCTTTGGG
>JAYPYN010000036.1:10431-15765 GCA_038154605.1 Balneolaceae bacterium | reverse complement strand
GAATGGTAAAGATTCAGTAACTCAATTGCACCAAGGGAATTTTTTAAAACAGATTCAATCACTGTTATTCTACAAGTTCAATTTTTAGTTTCTTACCAAAAGCATTTGCGTATTTTTCAAGGGTAGAAAGTCGGATATCGTCAGCATGATTTTCTATTCTAGATACCGCAGTTTTTTTAGTATTAAGTTGTTTCGCCACTTCATCTTGAGTTAGACCAGCGTTTTCTCAGGCTTGTTTCAGTAGAACACCAATTTTAAAATTACGGAATCCTTTATCATGTCCATTAGCAAATTCAGAGTCGCTATTCTTCCTATCATTAATATATTTTTGAAGATCACTCATAATTTTCTCTTTTGTGAAACAGATAATCAGCTTTACGTTGTTAAGCAGATAGAAGATTTAATCATTCAATTGCCAATGAAAGTAAGAAATCCTTTATTTTAGGTGTATTCCAATCCGCTGCACCAATATGTTTATACCTAATTTTTCCTTTTTTATCAATTATATAGGTTGAAGGCATAACAATCTGAATTGGAGTTCCTGCTGATACATCTGCAAACGCCCAACCAGAATCCATAAGTTGAATTGGTAAATTTAATTCTTCATTTTTTAAAAATTGTTGAACTAATTCAGTGCTTTCATCCAAGGAAATCATTAAAAATGTTATGTATTCTTTTGGTAACGATTCATACAATTTTTCTAATGCAGGTAACTCGGGTATGCATGGTCCGCAGGTTGTAGCCCATACGTGAGCAAAGATTACTTTATCTTTTAATGATTCAAAAAAAATAACTTCATTATCAATACTATGAAGGGTTGCTTTGTAATTGATTTGTCCTAAACTGTCATGTAGTGAAGGTTGGGGAGGTGGCTCAAGGTGATTAGGATTGAAGGGTATCTGCGCAACTAACTGTATTGGTAGAAAGTACATTAAAATCAAAAAAGAACTAAAAATTGTAAAAGATCTATGAGTGTTATGATTCATGAATTTTTTGTATGAGTTTTAAATAATAACATCTAAGTTTAACTTTCCAGATGGAAACGTAAGAATCAGTTTTAATTTAAATAACAAATAAATTTTACCTCACGCAATTTTAAAATACAACCATTTGGAAAACCACCAATTGGTTTTCCTATATATTTTGTTAAACCTATTCTAAGATTTTCATAAGCAGAAATAAAAAAGCTAAGACCAAATATATTTTGTTTTTAATGTGCCTTCTATCATTTATTTCAAGCGTATCAACTAGATGACCTAAGGATTTGAAAATCCTCCAAGAGGCTCCAAAAAAACCGAAATAACCAAACATCTTTCCATCAGCAAAAAATGCTTCTTTTCTTTCTTTGTCTTGTTGATATGTTATTTTTATCCATGAGTTAATTGGATCCATTCCTTGAAGTCCAAAACTAATCTTTTCAATATTTCTGATTTCAAGTTGAACTTTTTCATTTTTAAAAATGATTTTCTTGTCAGTTATAAAAAACTTCCTCTTTCTCTATCAAGGGCGTTTTTATAGGGCAGCTTTTTTGAAGGCTCAGATCGGTACCATATTCCTCGGAAAACTTTAGATGACATATGATTTATAAAGTTAAGTTACCTACCCCACATCTCTAGTATTGATCGCTATTATAAAGCAGTACCCATGGTGTGATTAATCAAACCAAATTATGAAATACACGTTGTACATCATCATCTTGTTCTAGTTTATCAACGATGGCCATTACTTCTTCTGCTTTTTCTTCGTCTAGGGTAACTGTAGAGTTCGGAATCCAATCGGTTTCTGCACTCAAGGGTTCAATCCCTTTTTCTTCTAATGCATGTTGCATGGTTCCAAATTCTTGAAATTCACATCGAATCACCAAAATACGATTGCCTTCGTCATCCTCGGATTCCCCCATTTCGGAAAGTCCAAAATCAATGAGTTCTAGTTCAAGCTCTTCTTCATCAAACTCGCCGGGTTTAATTTTAAACGATCCAACCTGAGTAAACTGAAAGGCCACACTTCCTGCATTGCCAAGATTTCCCCCATTCTTGTTGAAAATTGGGCGCACATTACCAACGGTGCGAGTGTTATTATCGGTAGCAGTTTCAACTAATACAGCGACACCATGGGGGGCATAACCCTCAAAAAGAACTTCTTCGTAGTTGGTAGAATCTTTTCCCAGAGAACGTTTAATTGCCCGTTCAATAAGATCTTTGGGCATATTTACCCCTTTACCATTTTGAATGGCTCGGCGTAAGGATGGATTAGTGTCAGGATCTGGGCCACCAGCTTTTACCGCTATTTCTATTTCTTTTCCAATTCTTGAGAATTGTTTTGCAATGCGATTCCATCGTGCAAATTTAGCTGCTTTCCGAACTTCAAAAATTCTGCCCATATAAATTCCTAATCCTTATGTCTGTTTAATGGATTATAAGTGTAAATTACAATGATCTTACAATCAATAAAAAGTAATATTAATTGGAGTTGGAATTTCTAGAGTATTTCCGGTGAAGGTAAGCTCCCCCGTGGCTGTATTGATCCGAAAGATCGTGATGGAATCGGAGTCTTGATTTGCAACCATTAATAATTCTCCATTGGGAGTGATGTTGAAGTTTCGCGGTGTTCCTCCTTCAGTGGAGGTATGTCCAAGAGGTGTAAGTGTACCAGCTTCATCAATAGAAAAAGAAGCGATGGAGTTATGCCCTCTATTGGATGCATAAAGAAAATTCCCATTTGGGTGCACGTGTATATCAGCAGATGAATTCCAATCTTTAAAATCAGATGGAATCGCACTAACGGTCTGAAATTCGGTTAATGTTCCACTATCCGGTTCATAATTCATCACCGAAACCGTAAAATTTAATTCATTCATCGCATAGGCAATATTTTTGGTAGGATGAAAATCCATATGGCGGGGACCAGCACCTGGGGTTGACTTTATAAATTCTTGATCGTTTTTGATAAGCACACCCTCTTCATGATTAATCCTGTAACTCCAAATTTTATCGGAACCTAAATCAGGAATAAAGAGAAAGTTATTATCTGGACTCACTTTTACCATATGGGTATGCGATCCATTTTGATTGGGATGAGGTCCTGAACCCTCATGATCTAATTGTTGGCTAAATGTGAGGCTACCATCTTCATTTCTACGATAAACCATGGCAACTCCATCTTGATAGTTGGCAACAAATACGAATTTTCCTGTCGCATCTACCGATACATGACACGGGGATAACGCGTTGGTTGGATATCGATCGATAAATGTAGGATTACCTTCATCATCTAAATTATAGGCGTAAACAAATCCATATCCTTCTTCACTACTGCCTAGTTCACTAACAGCATAGAGATTATTCCGGTCGGGAGAGAATGTTAGAAATGACGGATTTTCAAGGTGAATGACTGAAGGTGAACGTTCTAAATCAGTATTATTATAGTCTATTTGTGCCTGATAAATGCCTTTCCCTTGCCCATTTACCCAACCCATATCAATGGTATAAGTACCAATAAAAATGGAAGAGGGAAGTTTTTCCAATTGATTTGAAGCGGTATGGTCTGATTTTTGGCAGTTTATCGCAGACACAATTAATAGAATTGATAGGGCAGTACAATTTTTTTTTCGCAAGAGTATTTGATTTATTCAGTTCGAAGATAAAATAAATTACTTGTACATCTATTGCTAAAGATCATGTACATTATTTTATATGAAAAAAGAAATTCAGATAAGGGTTTTTCCGGAGATAGCCGGACAACCACAGCAGCTAAAAATCTATCTTTCAAAAGAGATTGGGACTCCAGAAGACGAGATTCGTCATATTGAAATACTTCGCAGATCTATTGATGCCCGCCAAAAACAAATTTATGTCAATCTTAAAGTCCGGATATACATACATGAAGATATTGAAGAAATTCCGATTCAATTACCTGATTATCCAAATGTAGAGCACGCTAAAGAAGTATTGATTGTAGGGCTTGGTCCTGCAGGACTTTTTGCGGCTTTAAAATTAATTGAACTCGGATTAAAACCTGTAGTTCTGGAACGTGGGAAGGATGTTAAAGAAAGAATTAAGGATCTAAAAGGAATTAATGTTCACCATACCGTGAATGAAGATTCGAATTATTGTTTTGGTGAAGGAGGGGCAGGTACGTATTCTGATGGGAAACTCTATACCCGTTCGAAAAAAAGAGGAGATGTACATCGTATCTTAGAATTACTTGTTGGATTTGGAGCTGTAAAAGAAATTATGATTGAGGCACATCCACATATCGGAACCAACAAATTGCCGAAGATTATAGCCAGTATGAGAGAAACAATTTTAGAACATGGTGGGAAAATTCACTTTAATACCCGTGTTATTGACTTTTTGATCGATGGACATTGTTTGAAAGGTGTAAAAACGAAAACAGGTGAAATTTTTAAAGCAGATCAGGTCATCTTAGCAACAGGGCATTCAGCTCGAGACATCTTTGAATTACTGCATCAAAAAGACATAGACATTGAGCTGAAAAAGATTGCGGTTGGGGTTCGGGTAGAGCATGCTCAATCCTTAATAGATTCAATACAGTATAAATGCGACATACGAAGTGAATATTTACCTCCTTCACCATACAGTATGGTAAAACAAGTGGATGGGAGGGGAGTGTATTCGTTTTGCATGTGCCCTGGTGGAGTGATTGCTCCTTGTGCTACAAAACCAGGTGAAATTGTTACGAATGGATGGTCGTCTTCGCGAAGAGCACGATCAACGGCAAATTCAGGCATCGTAGTAGAATTAAATCACATGGATTTTAAACCTTTCGAGAAATATGGCCCCCTTGCCGCGATGGAATTTCAGAAATCGATTGAACAGAAAGCATGGCAGGTGGCAGGAAAAAAACAAACAGTACCGGCGCAGAAATTGCTCGATTTTGTGGAAGAACGAATGTCAACTCAGTTACCTAACACATCATATTCTCCTGGCATTACTTCAGTTGAGTTGGGGGATGTTTTACCGAGGCAAATACACAAGTCCTTACAACAAGGATTTCGAATGTTTGATACATCTATGAAAGGGTATTTGACGAATGAAGCGGTAGTACATGCGCCAGAAACTAGAACATCATCTCCTGTTCGTATTCCAAGAGAACGTGATACCTTAGAGCATGTGCGTATAAAAGGCTTATTTCCTTGTGGTGAAGGTGCAGGCTATGCAGGAGGCATTGTTTCTGCGGCCATTGATGGGGAGAAAGTGGCTATGGCGGTTAAGAATGTTTCAAGTAAGCATTAAATCAATGAACAATTATTTAATAAAGGATTAATCAATTAAGACAGATGGATATACAAAAAGCAACGTTAGAGCAGTTAAT
>JAYPYN010000036.1:881-10421 GCA_038154605.1 Balneolaceae bacterium | reverse complement strand
TTAAAATTGTCTTTATCAAAAATGAAAAAAGATGAAATCCCTAGAGAAATTTTGGAATACGCAGAATTCTTAGTGGCTAAAGGGGAGTCTAACTATCAAATAAAAAAACATTTAAAAGATAAAGGTATAATGGATTATGAAATACACAATCAAATTTTACAAACTATTCGCCCAAAATCTGGAATAGTTTACTAATTACAATTATTTAATTAAGGATTAACCAATTAATAAGGATGGATATACAAAAAGCGACGTTAGAGCAGTTAATACCCCTTAATAATCTATTCGATCAGTATCGGCGTTTCTATGACAAATCCTCTGATCTAAAAAAAAGCGAACAATTTCTTAAAGAAAGAATCGAGCGAAAGGAATCAGAGATATATATTTCTTGGGAGGGAAATACTGCCACTGGGTTCGTTCAATTGTTTCCTTTATTTTCATCAACTCGTCTAGCTCGTTATTGGCTATTGAACGATTTATATGTTCATCCACACTATCGTGGAGAAGGAATTTCTAAAGCTTTAATTGTACAGGCAAAGCAACTTTGTAGAGATACTAATGCTTGTGGCATGTATCTAGAAACTGGAATTGATAATAATATTGGCAATACCTTATATCCAGCAATGGGCTTTAAACGAATGAATTCCGTTAATTTTTATGAATGGTCCACTTCAAGCGGTGCTTTAGAAACAGGAATTGAATCTAGTAGAAATGAAAAATTTTAAAGGCTTTAAATAAATTTCATAATGGTGATTCTAAGATGGTGTCGAGTACTAAAAAACTAAATATCGTAGTATTGGAACCTTTTTTTTCTGGTTCCCATCAACAGTGGGCGGAAGGTCTAAAACTACATTCCAATCATCATATCGACATCTTAAGTCTTCCTGGTCGTCACTGGAAATGGAGAATGCATGGTGGAGCAGTTTCATTAGCAAAGCAGTTCAATGAGTTGGATAGAATTCCAGATGTTATTTTGGGGACTTCAATGCTAGATTTCGCCACTTTTTTAGGATGTACAAAACATAAATCAGCGGGTATTCCTACAGCAATCTACTTTCATGAAAATCAGCTTACTTATCCATGGTCGCCCCAAGATCGGGATGTAAAGAATAAACGGGATAATCATTATGCGTTTATCAATTATACATCGGCATTAGTGGCAGATCGAGTATTTTTTAATTCTGAGTATCATAGAGCATCTTTTATTGGAGCTTTGCCAAAGTTCTTAAATCAATTTCCAGATCGTCAAGAAAAAGAGAGCATTGACCGTATTTTACAAAAAAGCGAAGTGCTTTATTTAGGAATGGATTTATTACGGTTTGATGCATTTGAACATCATTCAAAAAACGAGAAACCCATAATACTTTGGAATCACCGTTGGGAATACGATAAAAATCCAGAGGAATTCTTTGAAGCGTTATTTAGGCTGAAAGAAATGGGTCTCGCATTTGATTTGATTGTACTTGGAGAGCAGAATGATGTATATCCACCTATTTTTGAAAAAGCTAAACATGTACTGGCTAACCAAATTATTCATTGGGGATATGCTACAACCTTTGAGCAATATGCTAGACTTTTATGGAAGGCTGATATTTTACCGGTAACATCAAATCAAGATTTTTTTGGAGGTAGCGTGGTGGAAGCCATGTATTGTGGATGTGTGCCTCTTCTTCCAAACCGATTAGCATATCCAGAACATCTTACAGAAGAACAAAAAAATGAATGTCTGTATGAAGAAGGGGAATTAACAGCTAGATTAGCAACCATGATTAAAAAGTTTGAGGATATTAAATCTTCTTCAATTGTAATAAAATATGATTGGAAGAAACTTATTTGTGCATATGATTCGAAATTTACTTCCTTGACCAAATAACCTCTATCCATAAATCTTCTACTTCATCCCGAGCCCATTGAAACCGGCGCAAAAATGTTAGACTTGATTTTATAGAAGGATCATTTTTGAAGCAATTGATATCAATGTGATAACTCAACTGCTCCCATCCATAATATTCTACCAAATCTTCAACCATCTGTTGAAGTTTAATCCCGTGTAAGGGGTTATTTGGTTGATGGCTCAACCTTCTGCAACTTCTTTCAATCTAGGTAATGCTACTTTCCATCCTTTTTGTGTGTCGATGTAGCGCTGCAATCCATCTTCAACGTATTTGTAACCCTTCTGTACAATCGTTAAATCGGTTTCATCTCCATGTTCTTCTAATTCGTAGGTAATAACTATATAATTTTCAGGGGAATCGTTGAGTTTAGTACCTGCGGGGAAAAGCGTATGCTCTAATAATTTACCCGGAATATTTCTTATTACTTCGCCTTTTACGATAGTAATTTGCTTCTTATCCTGTTCGATATAAAAATTGGATTTACTTCCTGGTTTCCAATCTGTTTCTATGCGAGAGCCAAATAAATACTGTTCAATTTTATCGGGATTGGTTATTGTTTCCCAAACTTTATCCGCACTTGCATTAATTGTAGTCTTCAGCTCAATTCTATTTTCCATCCAAAGATCATCTGATTTTAGAATTCCTCAAATTATTATAATCTGAAGTCGAGTTAATGTTATTTTTTTGTGTTATTAGCGTCATTTATTTTATTAAAAAAAAGACGGCTAATCAAAAATTTTAGAGGTGTAATTTTACCAACCTTATCTCCTAATGTAAAGAAATATCCTTCTTTAATTTTTGAGTTCTAAACATTTTCAAGTTGTATTGCTCTATTAGTTTTCAATTAAACATTTACTATTTACAAATAATTAATATAGCTCACTTTAAAAAAAACAAATAGGTGGATGAGATTTATACAAAAAATTCACCTTATTTGAAATCTACAGAAGAGATAATGGTTTTTTAACAGTTAGTCTAAAATTAAATATGAGCGTAGAGAAATTAAATAAAGGTGGAATTCCTGCATCATTGAATGTATTATAATAAAGTGATCTCCAAACGCAACCAGTAAAGTTTTGAAAACAATGCTCTCAAAATATTTTGGCCCAAGTACACTAGTTACGGCTGCATTTATTGGGCCCGGTACCATTACTGTATGTACTATTGCGGGAGTAGAATCAAAATTTTCTTTACTCTGGGCCATTGTTTTTTCTGTTATTACAACACTTATCCTTCAAGAAATGTCTGCTCGTTTAGGTTTAATTACACAAAATGGTTTCGGTGAAGCAATTAGAAAGGAAATTAAAGCCCCATTATTTCGATGGATGGCAATAATTCTTGTTTTTGGGGCCATCATAATTGGTAATGCTGCTTACGAAGGGGGAAATATTTCGGGTGCTGTACTAGGTTTTGAGGAGCTTTTTTTAAATTTAAACTTCGAGTTTAACCAAACATTCATTCCCATTACCCCACTACTAATTGGAATGCTAGCTTTTATTCTTCTTTTTATTGGAGAAATTAAACTGATAGAATGGTTTTTGATTGGTTTAGTTTTGGTGATGAGTCTCGTATTTGTTTCCACCGCTATAGTTGTACAACCTAATATCGTGCAAATTATAAAAGGGCTCACCATCCCCATAGCAGATAAAGGAGAATTACTTTTAGTAATGGGCTTAGTGGGTACTACTGTGGTGCCTTATAACCTGTTCCTACATGCTTCCATTATTAAACAAAAGTACCATAGTGTACGAGAGTTAAAAGATCTGCGTAGAGAAAATGCTACAGCAATCATACTGGGTGGAATAATTTCGATGTGTATAATAATTTCGAGTGGTGCTACACTTTATGGACAAGAAAACATAGCATCTGTAACGGATATGTCGGATCAATTAAAACCATTATTAGGAGTATGGTCGGGATATTTTTTAGGGATAGGATTATTCGCTGCTGGTATTTCATCGGCAATTACTGCTCCCTTAGCTGCAGCATATACTGCAAAAGGAATTTTTGGATGGGATGATGATGCAAGATCATGGAAATTTAGAATGGTTTGGATAGCGATACTTGTTTTAGGTGTTATAACAAGTACTTTCGGGGGAAGCCCAATTTCAATCATTCAAGTTGCTCAAGTAGCTAATGGTATTTTGCTTCCATTCGTTGCCATTTTTCTGCTTTATTTGATGAATAGTTCTAAACTTCTTGGTTTTTATACAAATTCGATAGTTCAAAATATAATGGGAATATTTGTATTAATGGCGTCTATTGCACTTGGAATAAGAAGTTTAAATGCTGTATTTAACTTCCTATAAGTATGAAAACTATAGATCTAAATTGCGATCTAGGCGAATGGATAGATAACTTCGGATTCCAAAAAGATCAACAAATTATGCCTTATGTCACATCATGCAATATTGCTTGTGGTGGGCATATTGGCGATCAAGAATCCATGCAAACAACCATTAGACTTGCTATAGAACATGGAGTTGCAATCGGAGCACATCCATCTTATCCAGATAAAAAAAATTTTGGTAGAAAAACGATGCGGTTATCCGAAAAATCTCTGCGAGAATCATTGGTTAACCAATTAACGCATTTTTTTTCACTATTAGATCAATTTGGGGCAGTTTTACATCACATAAAATTACATGGTGCGCTTTATAATGAAGCCTCAAAAAATAAAAAAATGGCTAATTTCATCGTATCTATTTTTACGGCTAATGGGTTTAATGTTCCTATTTATTGCCAATATGGGTCAAAACTTGATGAGGCAGTAAAACGTGCACATTTGGAACCTATTTATGAAGTGTTTGCTGATCGTGCTTATGATGATAGCTCATCATTAAGATCACGGGAATTGAAAGGTGCCATCATCCATAAAAAAGAAGACGTATTCGAACACCTCCATCGAATAATTACGAAAGGCATTGTGCAAACATATTCGGGTGAAAGTCAACCAATAACGGCAAATACGGTGTGTTTACATAGCGATACTCATGGTTCCATTGAACTAGCGAAAGGCATTTATTCCTTTCTTAAAGAACAAGGGGTAACCATTGCTGCACATTGATGGTATTAATTGGAAAGTTTCGGAGCTTGGTTCACAAGCACTACTCTTAGAACCGATTATTGAAGAGGGGAGTTTAGAGTACATACATAAGCTATTTCATATTCTTGAAATCGAAGATAACCCGCTCATAATTGATCTTGTCCCCGCGTATACATCCATGGCAATATTCTATTCGAGCTCAAAAAAAGAAGTATTAGAATATTTGGAGCATCTTGACTTTTCTACGCTTGATGCAAAACAACCATCAATTATCCATGTTAATGTTAACTATGCAAAAGGTTTAGATTGGGATAGAGTGATTAAGATTACAGGGCTATCAAAAAATGAAATCATTGAGCGACATACAAAACCTACTTACACGATTGCTATGATAGGATTTATTCCAGGATTTTTATTTTTAGAGGGATTGGAATCGCTATTGAGGGTGCCACGTCTAGACTCCCCGAGAACAAACATTCCAGCAGGGTCAGTTGGAATTGGTGCGGATCAAACAGGGATTTATTCATTAGAAAGTCCGGGAGGATGGAATATCATTGGTCAGTCAAATCACCCATTTTTTGATGTTAATCAAACTCCACCTATCACCATTTCGCTGGGAGATAAACTAAAATTTAATGCAGTTTAGGTGTGATGGGAAGTTTAGAAGTGATAAAGAAAGGGTTTTTGACAACAATACAGGATTTGGGGAGGATTGGAGTTAGAAGGATAGGAGTTCCCACTTCAGGCGCTATGGATATTAAGGCGATGAATGATGGTAATAAAATTGTAGGAAATTTTGATTGGTGCCCTGTTTTTGAGCACACTTTTTATGGAGGAGTCTATGTATTTTATGAGCGTGCATTGATTTCTATTACTGGGGCTAGTTGTACGCCCATACTAAATGGGATAGAGATTCCCCAATACAAAGCCATAGAGATAAACAAATGGGATAAACTAGAGCTTAATCATCCAAAGCGAGGTTGTAGATCATATATGGCGATTCAAGGAGTGCTAGATATACCGAAAGTATTGCACTCTTATTCAACTTATTTAGAAGCTAAATTTGGTGGCTTTAAAGGAAGGGCACTTGAAAATGGGGATAAAATTTCATGGAAATTTGATGGCGATAATTTCAAACTAAAAGATTTTCCTTCTAGTGAAATACCTTATTTTTCTTCCAAAATATCTATAAACATAAAGAAAGGTCCAGAGTTTGAGTTGTTGGATGAGCAGGCTCAAAATGAGTTTTTCCATTCCATATTTTCAGTTCATTCTCAATCAAATAGGATGGGAATACGTCTGGAGGGACAGAAAATAAATTATCCAACTATTGAGATGGTTTCTGTTCCTGTTATTCCTGGAATTATTCAAATTCCTGCATCAGGGAACCCTATCATACTAATGAGAGATTGCCAAACAATTGGAGGGTATCCCAGGATTGGGATTGTTGAAGAAGATGAATTATGGAGATTAGGACAAGTGAAAGCGGGGGATCAGATTAGATTTAAACTAAAATAATTAGTGTTCTAGATTTTATATCAATAATCCAGAGCTTAACAAAAAGCTCTGGAATTTTTTAATCGAGACCTATAAATAGAAAAATCAGGAAATAGACCCGTATCTTTCTTCCCATGTTTTTTCTAAGTCTTCTAAAGATTTTCCTTTTGTTTCAGGAATGTATTTTATAGTAACAACTATAATAATGGCAATAAACAGAATGAATATGAAATAGGGTAAAGATCCATTCCAAAACGAACTGTTATTTAATTCACTCTCAACAACGATAGGAAAACTCTGAGCAACCACAAAATTCATTGCCCATTGTACAGCAACGGCGATAGACATTGCTGCACTACGGATATTGTTTGGGAACATTTCTGATAAAAGCACCCAAACAACAGGTCCCATAGACATTGCAAATGAGCCGATGAAAACCAATATACCAATTAAGGAAATAATGCCAATAGCACCAGTTTGTAATGTAATCCCAAGCATTAGAAATCCAACAATCATACCTAATGAGCCATAAATAATAAGTGGTTTTCTACCCCATTTATCAACGGTAAACATAGCAATGAAAGTGAATAGGAAATTAACACCTGCTAATAGTATTTGTTGTGCTAATACATCCTCTTGTCCAAAACCTAGAGCTTTTTCAAATATGTCAGCGCCAAAGTAAAGTACTGCATTTATACCAGTAAATTGTTGTAACCCAGAAATCACAGACCCAATTATAATAATGGGTAATACCGATTTTTTAAATAACTCCCTTAAAGGTAAACCACCACTACCATGTAGAGAATTTTCTATTTCTTTTATTTCAGAACTAGCATTTTCTTTACCATATACTTTATTTAATATTTCAATGGCTTCCTCGTTTCTACCTTTCAACATAAGCCAGCGTGGACTTTTTGGAACAATGAAAAGTAAACCCAAGAATAGTAAGCATGGAATTAACTCTGACCAAAACATCCATCGCCATCCAATATTAAGATTATATTCTTCATCTCCACCTTGGCCAATCGCGTAAGTAGCTAAGAAAACTACGAAGAATCCAACAACGATTGCCATTTGGTAATAGGTTACCATTTTTCCTCGTACATTTGCTGGAGATAACTCAGCTATATAAGTTGGTGCGTTCATAGATGCTATACCAATACCTAAACCGCCAATGATGCGGAAAAAAACTAATAATGATACGGATTGAGGAAAGAAACTTGGTAATCCGGAACCTAATGCAGAAACTGTGAAGAGCAATGCAGATATAATTAGAGAATTTTTTCGTCCAATCCCATTACTTATAATGCCGGATGATGCCGCACCGATTAAACAACCAAGCAAAGCGCTACCTACTACCCATCCTTTCATGGTAGCATCTAAATCAAAATATTTGCTGAAATAAAATTGTGTTCCGTTTATTACGCCCGTGTCGTATCCAAATAATAGTCCACCTAAAGAAGCTACAACAAGACTTGTATTAACCGAAGCGGAGTGAGAAGAGCTAGATGCTGTACTCATAGATAATTAAGTTAAAGTGTTGATTGATAATATGCTGATGCACTATAATTCCTGTTGATCCCAAAAAGTGCTTAATTGGTTTTGCATCAGAAGAAGGCAGAACATATAAAACCGCTTACATTAAAACCATTATTTAGTTGAAAAAATTAAAACTATCTAAATTAATTCTAGTTTTAATGTACAAAAACACCTTGCGTACCCAAGCTGAGAGTAAAAAACTTATAAATTAAGCTGTAGCTGGTGCCCAAGTAAAATCTTTATCACCAAATTTCTTGAGTGTTCGGTAATGAGAAGCAACAGCTTCTAGGAACGATTCATTGCAATTATAGGGTATTCCAAATTCTTTAGCTGTTTCTTCAACTATCGGACTTATAGCCGGATAATGAATGCTACATACTTTTGGGAATAAATGATGTTCAATTTGGAAATTAAGTCCCCCAACATACCAACATAATAGTTTATTGCCACGAGCAAAATTATTCGTAGTAAGCATTTCATGTATTACCCAGTGATTTTCGATCATATTTTGTTCATTGGGGATTGGATGCGAGGTTGATTCAACGACATGTGCTAATTGAAAAATAATACCAAGAATTAAACCTGCAGTTAATTGCATAGTTAGAAAGCCAATTAAAAACTGCCACCAAGTAATTTCTAACAAGGTTAGAGGTAACACGATATATAAAGTGTAAACTATCATTTTAGTGATGATAAGCTTCACCCATTCGCCTATGGGATGTTTTTTATTATCATAAGGCCCTAATGGGGATTTTAAGAAATACCAGTAGTCCTTAATAAATACCCAAAAAATAGTAGCGAAACTATATGCTGGGAAAGCTAAAATATGCTGAAATCTATGAATTGATTTATATGGAGTATGAGGTGATAATCTTATAAATTCAGCCACTTCTAGGTCTTCATCATGGCCATGAATGTTGGTATAAGTGTGGTGAATAATATTATGTGTGATTTTCCAGATGTAGCCGTTGGCTCCAACCAAATCAAAAAAGGTACCTAAAATATTATTAATTGTTTGATTGGATGAGTAAGCTCCATGTAAAGCATCATGAGTTACAGAAAAGCCAATTCCAGCCATGCCTGTACCCATAACAAAAACAAGAAACCACATGGTATTGGTCGAAAACCCTCCAAGCATAATCAAAATATATGGAAGCCAATACATGGAGAGAATTGCAAAGGTTTTAAAAAACATAGCACCATTAGCATGTTTTGAAATACCTGTTTCTTCAAAATAGGTATTTACCCTTTTTTTTACTTCTCGGGCAAATTCTTTATTTGTTTTGTTACCAAAAGTGACTAGCGAAGGCATGATGTAGTGAGGTTTTATCAATAAATAATTTACAAAAATTATACCAACTTGAGAACCTTTACAAAAAAGAGGGGCTAAAGGTTCACTGCCCTATAATCTATTAATATAATTTCTAATCAATCTTTAGGATCATATATATCGTTGATTAAGCCAGCAAGGCGAACACCGGCTTGAGCTATGCGTAATTTTACTGTCTGGAAGTTATTGAACGCGTATTCATAACCAAGTTGATTACCCTCAAAATCATATAC
>JAYPYN010000036.1:0-871 GCA_038154605.1 Balneolaceae bacterium | reverse complement strand
AAGTCTGCTAATTCCACACCATTATGTTCTCTGCTTTTAATCATTTCAGTATCCCATACCCGGTGAAGGTTAGATGAATGTTTAAACCATTGAATATTCACATCATTACCTCCACGATCTGTTCCATTTCCAACATGTAAAGGCTGATGTAAATCACCAATTAAATGGATAAGAATTTTTAGATTTATTGTTTCTTGAGCATTCGATAATTCTCTAGATTTTAACTCTTTAACCATTTTTTCTATCGCCCATAGTATATCCCCATTTTTGGGTGTTCCTGCTTCTTTGTAAGTCATTCCTGTTGGAATGGTACAGTAATGCCATGGACTCATATGGTTAAATTTTGGATCGGATCTAACCTCATCCATCCATGTACTTACCTCAGCAATAGATTCACCATTTAAAACTCTGGATACTTCTTTAGCTGATGTTTCTGTAAGATACTTTGCTGCAACATACCCAGTAGCTCTATGCCCGGTTTGTCCCCAACTGATTTCAGTAATATTGGTACTTAAAGAGCTAAATGTGAATAATAAAATAAGAGAAGATTTTAGCATTTTATTTGATAATAATGCTTAGAAATTAAGCTATTATATGCTCCCCAACGGCTGGTATTATAACTTCAATTTCGGAGAATTCTTCTAACACTTCTTTGAATATATTTGGATCACTTGCAATTGGAGGCCAAGTACCATAGTGGATTGGAATGGCAACTTCAGGATCTATCATTTCTACGGCATAGGCGGCTTCCTCTGGCCCCATAGTAAAATGATCTCCTATAGGAGCGAATACTAGTGTTGGCTCATATAATTCTCCATACAGTTCGAGATCGGCAAAAATGTTTGTATCACCCATATGATAAACACATATG
>JAYPYN010000035.1:15614-16425 GCA_038154605.1 Balneolaceae bacterium | reverse complement strand
GTCATGGGGAATATCATCTAACCTGAAGTACCCAATACAAAAACAATATCATAACTTTCGAAAAAAACGACAAACACTGCGCGCTAATAAGCCTCCAGTAAACAAAAGAATTGCTGTACCAAGTTTTTTTACCTTGATGAACCTTTTTTCAGGATTTTTAGCCATTATAGCTATTGCCGAAGGAGATTTATTCAAAGGGGCTTGGTTAATCATGGCGGCTGGTATGTTCGATGTTTTTGATGGATTGATGGCTCGCTTAGCTAATGCGTATTCAGATTTTGGAATAGAACTTGATTCCTTAAGTGATATTGTTTCATTTGGTGTTGCGCCAGGTTTTTTAATTTATAATTTCACCTTGTTTGAACTTGGAAATCTAGGCCTTTTAATAAGCGCAATTCCTCCTTTATGTGGTGCGGTTAGACTTGCCCGATTTAACGTAAATGCTCGGTTAGAACCTAAATCAGACATGTTTATAGGCCTGCCAATTCCTTCAGTGGCAATCATTATCATAGCATTTTATCTAGTTTTTCATGATGAAATGCACTTGTTTCATTTCTTTAATAATGGGGTAAATAGTGTGGTTATTCCAATGGTAGTCATCGTATCATTATTGATGGTTAGCTCTGTTGAGTTTGAAAAAGTTCCACGTTTTGACAAAGAATCTATGAGAACTAAAAAATGGACATACATTTTATTTTTCTTCTACTTCGTTTTAATCCTACTTATACCTAATTATGGATTAATGATTGTTATTCTTATCTACATTATCAAAAATGTCATTGAAAATACCATACGTTTTTTTAAAAACGAT
>JAYPYN010000035.1:12905-15604 GCA_038154605.1 Balneolaceae bacterium | reverse complement strand
TTATATATTCGCTAACTTAATTTTTTACAATTAGTACGCAACTATTATCATATTACACGTAGACGTTATATTTTAAACAATAGATTATTATGAAATTATCACTCGCACAAATTTCAAAAACATATAAAAATGGGGTAAAAGCATTAGACAATATTACTATTGATATAGATGCTGGAATGTTTGGGTTATTAGGTCCAAATGGAGCAGGTAAATCAACTCTTATGCGAACTATCGCAACCCTACAGGCTCCAGATACTGGTAGTGCAATCTTTAATGATATAGATATACTAACAGAGAAAACCAGACTAAGAGAAGTATTAGGATATTTACCACAGAGTTTTGGAGTGTATCCGAAAGTAAGTGCTCAAGATTTATTAACCTATTTTGCTAAACTTAAAGGAATAAAAAGTAAAAAAGATATTCAAGAAATGGTGAATACCGCTCTTGAAGTTACAAATTTACTTGATGTTCGAAACAAACATGTAGCTGGCTATTCTGGCGGGATGAAACAACGCTTTGGTATTGCTCAGCTGTTGCTGAATAACCCAAAACTAATTATTGTTGATGAACCTACTGCTGGGCTGGATCCTGCTGAACGGCACAGATTTCTGAATGTATTAAGAGAAATAGGAACCAACCATATTGTCATCTTTTCTACACATATCGTGGATGATGTGAAAGAGTTATGTACCGATATGGCCATTATGAATGGTGGGAGAATTCTTTCTCATATTACCCCAAAAGAAGCTACTAAATCATTGGAAGGTCAAATATGGACAAAAAATATTACCAGGGATGAATTAGATGCTCATGAAGCTTCATTTAATGTAATCTCCTCGAATTTTAATGATGATAATACACTCAATATTCGAGTACATGATTCCAATCAACCAGATGATACTTTCTCGTTAAAAAATCCTGAATTAGAGGATTTTTATTTCGTGATGCTTAGAAATGATGAGCATGAGCTAATCAAGGAGAATTAAGATGTTTTTCCATATCTATTCCTTCGAAATTTGGTCTTGGTTTAAACGACCATTATTGTATATCTATGCAGGGGTGATGTTTTTGCTTGCCTTATTTTCTATGGCTGCAGCTGCTGGTTTTTTTGAGAGTATAACTGTAAGCATCAATTCTATAAGGATTGTCAATTCTCCAATAGCGATTAATGGTATTCTAAATGAATTAAATCTGTTTATTTATTTTTTTCTACAGTCTTTAATTGGAGGTACAATAAGTCGTGATTTTAAACATGATGTCCATTCTTTAATGTACTCGTACTCTTTTAAAAAATGGGAGTATTTATTTGCCAAATTCTTTGCTGGTATCACTGTTACAATAATGGTTGTTTTAATTACAGCACTCGCCATTTTGTTGGCAACATTTTTACCTGGTACCAATCCAGATTTACTAGGCCCATTTCGATTAGAAGCATATGTACAGTCATTAAGTGTTTTTGTTATACCTAATTTATTTTTTTACGGAGCAATAGTATTTGCCGTTGTTATTGCAACACGTAATGTAAGTGTGGGATTTATTTCTGTATTAGCGCTAATAATAATTCAAAGTATGGCTCAATTACTTACTGTAGATTTGGATAATAAAATGCTTAGTGCATTATTAGATCCATTTGGTTCACAGGCTTTAAGTTACTACACAGAATATTGGACTGTTTACGAGCAAAATGAAAATATTCTTCCTCTAGGATCAATTGTATGGTATAATAGGGCGCTGTGGTTTGGAATTGGATCATTAATTTTTAGTGCGATTTATTTCTTATTTGGTTTTAATCAACAACCCATTTCGTTTAATTTTTTTAAAAAACAAACCCCACAACGATTTTCAAAATCGAATTTTGGAAGTATTGTATCTATAGATTTACCTAAAATAGAATATGACAATGGTTTTATTCAAAACTTTAAAAGATCGTGGAGTCTCTCTCAAATTGATTTTAAATACATCGTAAAAGGTTGGCCTTTTATTATTATATCGATGTTAGGAATTTTATTATCGCTACTTACGATATCAGTAGGTGGAGAAATTTTTGGAACCGATACCCTTCCTGTAACATGGCAAATGCTTGAATTACCTGGAACATTCTTTTCTCTTTTTATAAATTTGCTCACTTTTCTTTATGCGGGAATTCTACTTCATAGAAGCCGTAATTACAACATGGATCAGTTGATCCACACCACTACGATTCCTGATTGGGTAATTTATTTGTCGAAATTTTTTGCTTTGGTGAAAATGCAAGTGCTATTGTTGGGTACAATTATGTTGGTTGGAATCGGTGTTCAAATTTTTAGTCAGTTTTATAACTTTGAAATAGGATTATATCTTTTTGATTTATATGCAATAAAACTGCTTCATGTAATCATATGGGGTTTGTTTTCTTTATTCATTCATAGCTTCTTTAAAAATTATTTTAGTGGTTTTTTTATTCTTTTAGTTATCTCAATTGGGATGAATTTTCTTGATACTATAGGTATTGAACAAATGCAGTTTAAATTTAATCAAGCTCCACCGACTCCTTATTCTGATATGAATGGATATGGATATTTCCTTGAAGCTTATTATACTTACAAGTTATATTGGATATTTTTAGTAGTAGCTTTATCTGCGTTCTCTATCACGTATTTTAGAAGAGGGTTACCAGAATCTATTAAAGAACGCTTCACAGAGATAAAATACAGAACCAA